>NZ_JBWKKU010000053.1:0-68340 GCF_056431445.1 Saccharopolyspora sp. NPDC045941 | reverse complement strand
TGCTCCGCGGTCAACGAACTCGGCCCAGCCATACACCTGCTCCCCGGAAGCCAGAACTGAATTTCTCAGTCCAACTTCCGGGGACCAGTTCACGCAGCACGGCTGCTCAACGGTGCCCTTCACCTCGAATAGATCAGCCGAAGGGAAGCTGCAGTTGCGGCAGCGGAATGCTCTGGCGGTCGGCCTCGGCCGCTGCCGGATCCTGGTACGCGGCAGGCGGAATCCAGCGCTGGATCTCCTGTGCGATTCCGAGGAGATTGTCGAGCACGACGGGATCCTCGAAGTTGCGACCACACCAGACGATGATCTTGCGCCCGGACAGGCGGAAGTGGACCTTGCCCAGCGTGGTGTTCGGAGCAGGACCGCGTCCCTCGTTGTACAGCCAACGCGTCCGGTCCGGTGTCACCACCGCGCGCGCGTACTCCGGCGAGGCACCGGAAACGTGGTAGATGTTCAGCGAAGCCGGCCCGACGTCGATTCCCTTCCCCTGGACGACGTTCTTGGAACGGTTGAAATCGAACAAGCTCGCAATGTCGCCGAGCTTGTCCCGCTTCTCCTCCACCACCAGCTCCGGAACCGGTGACGGCAACTCGAGGATCACCGTTCCGCAGGTCACCACCTGCTTGCTCGTCTTCGACGCGCCGTTCATGTACATGCCCGCGCTCGACGAGTAGTGGGAACTGCCAGGGCTGGAATTCTTCTTGCTGAAGCGGATGTGCACCGCCAGCGCGGGCATCCCCTGGTACAGGCCCGCCATCAGCAGCGGCACGGACCTGCGCCGATAGTTGTGGAATGGCGCGCCGGGCAACTGGTCCAGCACGTTGTCGGGCACGTTCCAGGCCATCCGCCAGCCGAGCCGCTGCGCCCAGTCCGCAACCGGGACGCCCGGCTGTCCAGGTTGGTTCATCCCCGCCTCCCATCACCGCCGCACACCGTATCTGCCGAGACTCCACTGGCCAACCGCGGACAATCAGGGGATTCGCGCGGGACGAGCCCCGCTGACCTCGGAAAAGATCACGCCGACGGGGCCTGGAGTTGTACCAGCGGGACGTGCTGGCGATCGGCTTCTGCCGCCCGCGGGTCCTGGTACGCGCCCGCCGGGATCCAGCGGGCGATCTCCTCCGCGACTGCCAGCAGTCCGTTCATCACCGCGGCGTCGGTGTTGTACGGCCGGGGAAGCGGCCCGATCCCCGCGCCGTCGCACACGGTCACCGCCGCGCCGTGCATCACGGCGGAACGGCTCCATCCCGGCGAGCCGCCCTTCGAGCTCAGGTGATGCCGATGAGGCGGAGTTCAGGGTCTCCGCAGAGAAGGCCGCGGTCGGAGCGGAGGTGGTGGCGACCGGTGGGTCGATCTGGGTCGGCCTCCGGGAATTCCGTTGGTATTTCGGGAAGTTCTCGGTCACTGGCACGGCGCCGTCCAGCGCCGCGAGCTTCGGCGTTCTCAGCCTCGACGTCGGCAATGAGGCGCCAGACGGACGCGTCAACCGCGCGAACCACCCGACCCACCGCACGTGATCCACGATGAGGCAGCGATGCGCCGGATGGTCGGCGGCCCCGAGATGATGCGCGATCAGCTCCAATACCTGGTCAAAGCGGCCGCCCGCCCCAACATCACCGTCCAAGTCGTGCCATTCAGCATCGGCGCGTACCCCGGTGGCAACAGTTCCTTCTCGATGATCCGGTTCCCAGAAGGCTTCGACGACATGGATGCCGTGTACCTCGAGAACCAGCGCGGGGCGGTGTGGCTGGAACGACCGGCCGACATCGAGCACTACGGCGAGGTGTTCGCGCGACTTCGGAACGTCGCGCTCGCACCGGAAAAGTCCGTGGAGTTCATGGCTAGCCTTGCGATGTCCCTGTGAGACATCTGCAAGGAGAAGCTCGGAATGTCGAACCTCATTGGTGCCGCGTGGCGCAAGTCGAGCCGCAGCCACGAGCAGGGCCAGTGCGTCGAGTTGGCCCAGAATCTGCCCGGCGTCGCTGCCGTCCGTGACTCGAAGGCCCCGGACCAGGGCGCCCTGGTGTTCACCAAGGCCCAGGTCCAGACGTTCCTGACCACCGTCAAGTCAGGCCGGCTCGACCCCTGACACCGGACGGACAAAGCCCCACCCCGACGGTGCCGGGATGGGGCTTTGTTCGTATCAGCACAGAGAAGGGCCCCTGTCCGGAGGAGTCGGACAGGGGCCCTTTGGTCAACTAGTTACTTCAGCGGTAGTCGCGGCCGAAGTCGTAGTCGTCCAGCGGAACCGCCGCACCGGTACCGGTGCCGAACACGTCCGGGGTGTAGTAGCTGTCGTCGTAGGACGGGATCGCGTACGCCGCGGCCCGTGCCTCCTCCGTCGGCTGCACCTGGATGTTGCGGTACCGGTTGATGCCCGTACCGGCCGGGATCAACTTACCGATGATCACGTTCTCCTTCAGGCCGACCAGCTTGTCACTCGCGCCTTCGATCGCGGCGTTCGTGAGGATGCGGGTCGTCTCCTGGAAGGAGGCCGCCGACAGCCACGAGTCCGTGGCCAGCGACGCCTTGGTGATACCCATCAGCACCGGACGGCCGGACGCCGGGTCGCCGCCCTCGGCGACGACGCGACGGTTCTCCGACTCGAACTGCGAGCGCTCGACCGGCGAACCGGGCAGGAACTCGGTGGCACCCGAGTCGATGATGATGACCCGGCGCAGCATCTGGCGGACGATGACCTCGACGTGCTTGTCGTGGATGCCCACACCCTGCGACCGGTACACCTCCTGCACCTCGCGCACCAGGTGCAGCTGGGCCTCGCGCGGGCCCATCACGCGCAGCACCTCGTGCGGGTCGACCGCACCTTCCAGCAGCTGCTGGCCGACCTCGACGTGGTCGCCATCGGCGATCTGCCGCTCGCTGCCGTCCACCGAGATCGCCGCGAGCCGCTGCCGCTTGGACAGCTTGTCGTAGACGATCTCCTCGCCGCCGTCGTCCGGAATGATGGTGATCTTCCAGTAGCGGTCGTTGTCCTCCATCCGGATCCGGCCGGAGGTGTCGGCGATCGGCGCCTTGCCCTTCGGGACCCGGGCCTCGAACAGCTCCTGGACACGCGGCAGACCGGTGGTGATGTCGTCACCGGCGACACCGCCCTGGTGGAAGGTACGCATCGTCAGCTGCGTACCCGGCTCACCGATCGACTGGGCGGCGACGATGCCGACGGCCTCGCCGACGTCCACCAGCTTGCCGGTGGCCATCGAGCGGCCGTAGCAGACCGCGCAGACGCCGACGCCGGACTCGCAGGTCAGCACGCTGCGGACCTTGACCGTGGTGATCTTGGCGGCGAGCAGCTTCTCGATCGCCGGGTCACCCAGGTCCGAACCGCGGGCCAGCACGATGTTGCCGTCGGCGTCGGTGACGTCCTCGGCCGTGGTGCGGGCGTAGATGCTGGTCTCCACGTGCGCGTCGCGCAGCAGCGTGCCGTCCGGCAGCAGCTCCGCGATCGGCATCCGGATGCCGCGCTCGGTGCTGCAGTCGGTCTCGCGGACGATGACGTCCTGCGAGACGTCCACCAGACGACGGGTCAGGTAACCCGAGTCGGCGGTACGCAGCGCCGTGTCGGCCAGACCCTTTCGGGCACCGTGGTTGGAGATGAAGTACTCCAGCACCGACAGGCCCTCGCGGAAGTTCGCCTTGATCGGGCGCGGGATGTACTCACCCTTCGGGTTCGACACCAGACCACGCATACCGGCCAGCTGGACGACCTGGGTCATGTTACCGGCGGCCCCGGACTTCACGATCACGCTGATCGAGTTGTCCTCGGGGAAGTTCGCCTCCATGGCCTCGGCGACCTCGTCCTTGGCGGCCGTCCAGACCTTGACCAGCTCGGCGTTGCGCTCCTGGTAGGACAGCGCACCGCGGCGGTACCGCTTCTCGACCTGGTCGGCCTTGGCCTCGTAGGAGTCCAGGATCTCGGTCTTGTTCGGCGGCACGACCACGTCGGTGATCGACACGGTCACGCCCGAACGGGTCGCCCAGTGGAAGCCGGCGTCCTTGAGCTTGTCCAGGGTCTGCGCCACGGTGACCATCGGGTACCGCTCGGCCAGGTCGTTGACGATCGCGGCCTGCTTCTTCTTCGGCAGCAGGTCGTCGACGAACGGGTAGTCCTCGGGCAGCAGCTCGTTGAACCACACGCGGCCGAGGGTGGTCTCGGCCAGCCACGGCTGACCGGGCTCCCAGCCCTCCGGCAGCTGCGCCTTGTTCGGCACCACGTCGCGCAGCCGGATCTTGATCTTGGCCTGCAGGTCCAGCGCGCCGCGGTCGAAGGCCATGATGGCCTCGCCGACCGAGGAGAACGCCAGGCCCTCGCCCTTGGCGCCGTCCACCTGACGGGTCAGGTGGTACAGGCCGGTGACCATGTCCAGACGCGGCATCGCCAGCGGCCGGCCGGAGGCCGGCGACAGGATGTTGTTGCTGGACAGCATCAGGATCCGGGCCTCGGCCTGGGCCTCGGCCGACAGCGGCAGGTGCACCGCCATCTGGTCACCGTCGAAGTCCGCGTTGAACGCCTCGCAGACCAGCGGGTGCAGCTGGATGGCCTTGCCTTCCACCAGCTGCGGCTCGAAGGCCTGGATGCCGAGGCGGTGCAGCGTGGGAGCACGGTTGAGCAGCACCGGGTGTTCGGCGATGACCTCTTCCAGCACGTCCCACACCTGCGGGCGCTGGCGCTCCACCATCCGCTTCGCGGACTTGATGTTCTGCGCGTGGTTGAGGTCGACCAGCCGCTTCATGACGAACGGCTTGAACAGCTCGACCGCCATTTCCTTCGGCAGACCGCACTGGTGCAGCTTCAGCTGCGGGCCGACCACGATGACCGAACGGCCCGAGTAGTCGACGCGCTTGCCGAGCAGGTTCTGGCGGAACCGGCCCTGCTTGCCCTTGAGCAGGTCGGACAGCGACTTCAGCGGCCGGTTGCCCGGGCCGGTGACCGGACGCCCGCGACGGCCGTTGTCGAACAGCGCGTCCACGGACTCCTGCAGCATCCGCTTCTCGTTGTTGACGATGATCTCGGGAGCCCCGAGGTCGATCAGTCGCTTGAGGCGGTTGTTGCGGTTGATCACCCGGCGGTACAGGTCGTTGAGGTCGGAGGTCGCGAAGCGGCCACCGTCCAGCTGCACCATCGGACGCAGGTCCGGCGGGATGACCGGCACGCAGTTGAGCACCATGCCGCTCGGGTCGTTGCCGGTGGCCTGGAACGCCGCCACGACCTTGAGTCGCTTGAGGGCGCGGAGCTTCTTCTGGCCCTTGCCGCTGCGGATGGTCTCGCGCAGCAGCTCGGCCTCGGCGCCGATGTCGAAGGTCCCCAGCAGCGACTGGATCGCCTCGGCGCCCATGCCGCCGGTGAAGTACTCGCCGTACCGGTCGTAGAGCTCGCGGTACAGGATCTCGTCGGCGATCAGCTGGCGGGGCTCCAGCTTGGTGAAGGTCTCCCAGATCTCGTCGAGCTTGTCGATCTCGCGCTGCGCACGGTCGCGCAGCTGCTTCATCTCGCGCTCGGCGCCTTCCTTGACCTTGCGGCGCTGGTCGCTCTTGGCGCCCTCGGCCTCGAGCGCGGCCAGGTCGGCCTCGAGCTTCTGGGCCCGGGCCTCCAGGTCGGAGTCGCGCTGGTCGGCGACGCGCTTGCGCTCGACGCTGATCTCGCTCTCCAGCGTCGACAGGTCGTTGTGCCGCATCTCGGTGTTCACCGAGGTGATCACGTACGCGGCGAAGTAGATGATCTTCTCGAGGTCCTTGGGGGCCAGGTCGAGCAGGTAGCCCAGCCGGGACGGGACGCCCTTGAAGTACCAGATGTGCGTGACGGCGGCGGCCAGCTCGATGTGGCCCATCCGCTCGCGGCGAACCTTGGCGCGGGTGACCTCGACGCCGCAGCGCTCGCAGATGATGCCCTTGAACCGGACCCGCTTGTACTTACCGCAGTAGCACTCCCAGTCCCGGGTCGGGCCGAAGATCTTCTCGCAGAAGAGCCCGTCCTTCTCCGGCTTCAGGGTGCGGTAGTTGATGGTCTCGGGCTTCTTGACCTCGCCGAAGGACCACTGGCGGATGTCGTCGGCCGTGGCGAGGCCGATGCGGAGTTCATCGAAGAAGTTGACGTCAAGCACGTCGGGTCTTCTCCCTTGATCGAAAGGTTCTGCCGGGTAACACCGGCAGCGGTGCCAGGTTGGGTCGGACGCCGGTCCGCGAGATCAGCTCCCGCGGACCGGCGGCGAGGTTCAGTGCGCGAGGTCGTCGACCGAGGCCGACTCGTTGCGGGACAGGTTGATGCCGAGGTTGGCCGCGGCACGCTCCAGGTCCTCGTCCTCGCTGTCGCGCATCTCGATGGCCGCACCGTCGCTGGAGAGCACCTCGACGTTCAGGCACAGCGACTGGAGCTCCTTCAGCAACACCTTGAAGGACTCCGGGATGCCCGGCTCGGGGATGTTCTCGCCCTTGACGATCGCCTCGTAGACCTTGACGCGGCCGACCACGTCGTCGGACTTGATCGTCAACAGCTCCTGCAGCGTGTACGCGGCGCCGTAGGCCTGCATGGCCCAGCACTCCATCTCACCGAAGCGCTGACCACCGAACTGCGCCTTACCGCCCAGCGGCTGCTGGGTGATCATCGAGTACGGGCCGGTCGACCGGGCGTGGATCTTGTCGTCCACCAGGTGCGACAGCTTGAGGATGTACATGTACCCGACGGCGATCGGGTACGGGTACGGCTCCCCGCTGCGGCCGTCGAACAGCTGCGCCTTGCCGTCGCCGCCCACCATGCGCTCACCGTCGCGGTTCGGCTTGGTGGAGGCCAGCAGGCCGGTGATCTCCTCTTCCCGCGCACCGTCGAAGACGGGGCTGGCGGTGTTGGTGCCAGGCTCGACGTCGTAGAGGTCCTCCGGCAGGCGCTGGGCCCACTCGGAGTCGCCGTCGATCGTCCAGCCCTGGGAGGCGATCCAGCCGAGGTGCGTCTCCAGCACCTGGCCGATGTTCATCCGTCGCGGCACACCGTGGGTGTTCAGGATGATGTCCACCGGGGTGCCGTCGGAGAGGAACGGCATGTCCTCGGCCGGCAGGATCTTGCCGATGACACCCTTGTTGCCGTGGCGGCCGGCGAGCTTGTCGCCGTCCTGGATCTTGCGCTTCTGCGCGACGTAGACCCGCACCAGCTGGTTGACGCCCGGGGGCAGCTCGTCGTCGTCCTCGCGGTTGAACACGCGGACGCCGATGACCTTGCCGGTCTCGCCGTGCGGCACCTTCAGCGAAGTGTCGCGGACCTCGCGGGCCTTCTCGCCGAAGATTGCGCGCAGCAGCCGCTCCTCCGGGGTCAGCTCGGTCTCGCCCTTCGGCGTGACCTTGCCGACCAGGATGTCGCCGCCCTGCACCTCGGCACCGATGCGGATGATGCCGCGCTCGTCGAGGTCGGCCAGCACGTCGTCGGAGACGTTCGGGATGTCCCGGGTGATCTCCTCGGCACCGAGCTTGGTGTCGCGGGCGTCGACCTCGTGCTCCTCGATGTGGATCGAGGTGAGCACGTCGTCCTGCACCAGGCGCTGGGACAGGATGATCGCGTCTTCGTAGTTGTGGCCTTCCCACGGCATGATCGCGACGAGCAGGTTCTTGCCCAGCGCCATCTCGCCGTTCTGGGTGCACGGCCCGTCCGCGATGACCTGCCCGGCCTCGACCCGGTCGCCCTCGTTGACGATCGGCTTCTGGTTGATGCAGGTGCCGTGGTTGGACCGGGAGAACTTCTGCATCCGGTACGAGCGGCGGGTGCCGTCGTCGGCCATCACCGTCACGTAGTCGGCGCACAGCTCCTCGACCACACCGGCCTTGTCGGCGGTGATCACGTCACCGGCGTCGACCGCGGCGCGCAGCTCCATGCCCGTGCCGACCAGCGGCGACTCGCTGCGCAGCAGCGGCACCGCCTGGCGCTGCATGTTCGCACCCATCAGGGCGCGGTTGGCGTCGTCGTGCTCGAGGAACGGGATCATCGCGGTCGCGGCGGAGACCATCTGCCGCGGCGAGACGTCCATGTAGTCGATCTCGGTCGGCGCGAGCAGCTCGACCTCGCCGCCCTTGCGTCGACCCAGCACGCGCTCGTCGATGAAGTTGCCGTCGTCGTCGATCGGCGCGTTGGCCTGCGCCTTGACGTAGCGGTCCTCTTCGTCGGCGGTCAGGTAGTCGATCTGGTCGGTGACCCGGCCGTCGACGACCTTGCGGTACGGCGTCTCGATGAAGCCGAACGGGTTGACCCGCGCGAACGTCGCGAGCGAGCCGATCAGACCGATGTTCGGGCCTTCCGGCGTCTCGATCGGACACATGCGGCCGTAGTGCGACGGGTGCACGTCGCGGACCTCCATGCCCGCGCGCTCCCGGGACAGACCACCCGGGCCGAGCGCGTTCAGACGCCGCTTGTGCGTCAGGCCCGCGAGCGGGTTGGTCTGGTCCATGAACTGCGAGAGCTGCGAGGTGCCGAAGAACTCCCGGATCGCCGCCGTGATCGGGCGGATGTTGATCAGAGTCTGCGGGGTGATCGCCTCGACGTCCTGGGTGGTCATCCGCTCCCGGACGACGCGCTCCATGCGGGACAGGCCGACCCGGACCTGGTTCTGGATCAGCTCGCCCACCGTGCGCAGGCGGCGGTTGCCGAAGTGGTCGATGTCGTCGACCTCGACGGGCACGGTCGCGCCTTCGCCCTCACCGCGAGCGGGCATGTCGGTCTCGGCGGCGTGCAGCCGGACCAGGTACTCGATCGTGGTGACGATGTCTTCCTCGGTCAGCACGCCGGCCTGGTACGGGTGGCCCAGGCCGAGCTTCTTGTTGACCTTGTAGCGGCCGACCCGACCGAGGTCGTAGCGCTTCTCCTTGAAGAACAGGTTCTCCAGGAGCGTCTGCGCGCTCTCCTTGGTCGGCGGTTCGCCCGGCCGCAGCTTGCGGTAGATGTCCAGCAGAGCTTCGTCCGTGCCGGCGGTGTGGTCCTTCTCCAGGGTCGTCATCAACGTCTCGGAGAAGCCGAACCGCTCGCGGATCGCCTCGGCCGTCCAGCCCAGCGCCTTCAGCAGCACGGTGACCGGCTGCCGGCGCTTGCGGTCGATGCGGACGCCGACGGTGTCGCGCTTGTCGACGTCGAACTCCAGCCACGCACCGCGGCTGGGGATGACCTTGACGCTGAAGACGTCCTTGTCGGTGGTCTTGTCGACCGCCGTGTCGAAGTAGACACCGGGGGAACGGACCAGCTGGGTGACGACCACCCGCTCGGTGCCGTTGATGATGAAGGTGCCCTTGTTCGACATCATCGGGAAGTCACCCATGAACACCGTCTGGCTCTTGATCTCGCCAGTGGTGTGGTTGGTGAACTCCGCGGTGACGAACAGCGGGGCCGCGTACGTCATGTCCTTGTCCTTGCACTCCTCGACGGAGGCCTTGACCTCGTCGAAGCGTGGGTCGGAGAAGGACAGCGACATCGATCCGGAGAAGTCCTCGATCGGGGAGATCTCGCTGAGGACCTCCTCAAGACCGCCAACCGGATTCTCCTCGCCGGCGTCGACCCGGCGCTGGAACCAGGCCTCGTTACCGACAAGCCATTCGAAGGACTGGATCTGCAGGTCGAGCAGGTTCGGCACGTTCAACGGTTCGCGAATGTTCGCGAACGAGACCCGCTTGGGTGCCCCAGGGATCCCCGACGTGTAGTTGGAAGCTGCAGAGACCTTGGTCGCGCGGGAGACTGCCAAGATGCGTCCTTCCGGGACTCTGAACTGGCTACAGCCGCATCAGCGAAAGTGCCCGGCGAAGTGACCGACGGGGGTCCGTACCCGCTGGCACAGTTCGCTAACACAGCTGTCAAGGGTGCAATGGCGCCCACGATCCTACGGTCCGGTGCAGGACAGACGGAAAGAGGGCAGCGCAAAGTAGCAGTCTAGCCGGAACTACGCCAGCTGTCGAGGGGGCCCACCGATGGCGGCCCAGCCCCGCGTTGAGCACCAGAGTGAACCCGAGCGAGCCCGCAGTCAAGAGATCACGCTTCGATCACCCTCGTGGCGCAAAACACGATCACCGCTCGCGACCTTCTGAAGCGTCGTCTTGCCTGGTCAGAGCGCTACCTCCAGGCAACCGCAGGGGCCCCTGGCGACACTGCCGACACCCCTCCGAACGGCCCTTGACAGTTCCGCCGGCGATCGCCCCACGAGTGACGAGCACCTCAACATCCGGGATCGCGTTCCCTATTCCTGGGACGACTCGGCCGAACGGAGCCATTCCCGCGAACCCGCCCCGCCACATTCACCCCGCGTGCTCACATCGACACCTGCAGTCATTTCCATTCCCAAAGGAATTCGATCTTCGAATTCCCGATCCCACCCGAGGAGGCGCGGAGTGCCACCGAGCACGCAACGTCGCGATGCGCGCACGGCGCGGGATCGGGCGATCAACCGAATTCGTCCTGTGTGGACGAAAATGGGGCGAGCACGGACCGCGCACGGCCCGGCACGGCGGGAAAGATCCGGCCGACGCGATCACCCGAACCCGACGACCGCCGCCGCCCGACCTCGGAGTCGCCGCCGGCGCGTGCCGGCGGTGAGTAGCAATGGTCGCAGTAATGACATTTCCCGCTCGCGAACCGGTACTTTCGATCACGAGCGCTTAACGAATGGCGCCTTCGGGCACAACTGCCCGGCAGCACGATCTCAGGTGATGCACGCGGGCTATTCGACGCTGGCGTCCGCCGGTAGCGTGATACGCCCCACCTGTTCCAGGTGCCCCGGGTGAGCAGGCCACAGGAGAACCGACCGATGACAGACGATGCAAGCCGCGCGAGCGAACGGTTCAGCGGGCTGCAGCGTTGGACAGGCGGGCCGGATCGCAGCGGTTCCAGCTCGAGCTGGTTCGCCGCCGAGCCGGAGGACGCCACGCCCCCACCCCGGCAGGCCCCGCAACCTCCCGAGGCGACGGCCCCCGAAGCCCGGCGCAGCGCCGAGCAGCGCTACGCCGACGCCATCGCGGCGATGAACAAGATCGTCACCACCCTGGACTTCGAACAGCTGCCCTGGGTGACCGAGGTGTTCCGGGCCACCGCCGGAGTGCTGCACGAGAACGACCCCGCGCGCGCGGGCGTGCTCAACAACCTGGGCAGCGCCGCGCAGCTGACGCACGTGCGCAGCGGCGCGCTGGCCGACCTGGAAGACGCGATCTCCTACTACCGGTCGGCGCGGGACTCGGCGCACAGCAGCGACCAGGACCGCGTCCTCTACCAGTGCAACCTCGCGCTGGCGCTCACCGATCTCGCGAGCAAGACCGACAGCGCCTCATCGGCGGCGGAGAGCGTGCAGGTCGCGCGGGAGACCGTCGAGCAGACGCCGCGCCGCGACCAGCGCCGCGCGATGGCGCTGATCCGGCTGGCCAACGCGTTGCTGCTGCACGCCCGGCTGGCCGACGCGCCGCAGTCCGACGACGAGTCGATCGACGTGTTCCGGGAGGCCGCCCGGATCTCGCCGGCGAACGACCCGGCCACCTCCGAGCTGCTGATCAACCTCGGCGCTGCGCTGCTGCGCCGGTTCGAGCGCGGCGGCTCGCCCGAGGACCTCGACGAGGGCATCAAGCACCTCGGGTCCGGCGCCGGCGCCCTCGCCGACGGCGAACCGCGGCGGGCCGCGCTGTGCCACCTGGCCAAGGCGCTGCGGCTGCGGTTCCAGCGCAACGGCGATCTGACCGACCTGAACTCCGCGATCAGCGAGCTGATCGGCGTGCTCGGGATGCTGGAAAGCGGAAATCCCTTGCTGGGCACGGCGATCTGGCACCTCGCCGCGGCGACCGTCGAGCACGTCGACGCCACCGGCGAGGCGAGCCAGCTGCGCCGCGTGCTGCGACCGATCGCGCCCGCGGTGCGCGCGATGTCCGCCGACGACCAGAGCCGGTCCGTCGCCCTCGCCGGTTACGCGACCTTGCTGCGCAGGCACTTCCTGCACGGCGGGGAGGCCAAGGTGCTGGACACCGCGGTCACCGCGGGCGAGGCCGCGGTGGAGGCGGCGAGCGCGGCGGACCGCGGCGCGATGCTGCACTCGCTGGTCACCACGTTGATCGGCCGCTTCGAGCACCACGGGGAGGCCACCGACCTGGACCGTGCGGCCGAGATCGCGCGCGAAGCCGCGAAGCTCGACGCCGCGTCGCAGCCCGCGGCGTGGGCGCAGCTCGGCATCGTCTCGGCGCACCGGTTCCGGTTGACCGCCAAGACGCGGGACATCGAGGCCGCCGTCGAGCTGCTGGACCAGGCGCTCATCGCGATGCCGGCGACCGCGCCGAACCGCGCGGGCATCGCCGTCCACCTCGGTCGCGCCCTGCGCACGCTCTACCAGCGCAGCGGGCGGCGGCGGTACTACCGGTGGGCGCGCAAAGTCCTCATGGAGGCCGCCGAGCAGCCCAACGCCCCCACCGACCAGCGGATCCGGGCGGCGAGCCTGTCCGGTCAGATCTGCGCGCAGGCGCACCGGTGGACGGAGGCGCTGGAGTCGTACGAGGTCGCGGTCGACCTGCTGCCGCTGGTCACGCGAGGCAAGCGGGTCGTCGCGTCGCCTGCCGCGCAGCAGCGGTGGGCGTCGATCGCAGCCGATGCCGCGGCGTGCGCGTTGGAGAGCGGCGCGCCCGAGCGGGCCGTGGAGCTGCTGGAACACGGGCAGAACGCGGTCCTGGCGGACTTCCTGCCGACCGGTGGAGAGCTCGGCGCGCTGCACCGCACCCACCCGGACCTCGCGGACGAGGCGGTCCGGGTGCGGCGGCTGCTGGACCGGCCGGTGGACGAGCCGGTGCTCATCGGGTCCGACGACCGGATGCGGCTGGCGCACACCTGGGACGAGCTGCTCGCGGAGATCCGCGAGGTGCAGCCGGGCCATCTGCTGCGCACGCCGATCGAGAAGCTGTCGGCCGCGGTGCCGGACGGCTGCGCGGCGCTGGTCAACCTCAGCCGCTACCGGTCGGATGCGCTGGTGCTCATCGCCGGGCGAGTGCTGACCGTGCCGCTGCCGAACGCCGCGCCGGAGACCGCGGCCGACCGGGCGAGCGAGCTGCTGGCCGCCGCGCAGCAGGACGACCACGAGGCGCTGTCCGAGGCCCTCGACTGGACCTGGGACCGGATCGCGCGCCCGGTCATGGAACGGATGGGTTACCTGCGCACGCCGGAGCCCGGCGCCCGGTGGCCGAGGATGTGGTGGAGCGCCCTCGGCGCGATGGCGTTCCTCCCGGTGCACGCGGCGACCTCGCGGACCGGCGAGTCCACATTGGACCGGGTGGTGTCGTCGTACACCCCGACGCTGGGCTGCCTGCTCCGGGCGACGCAGCGGCCGGTGCCGACGGGCGGCCGGGCCCTGGTGGCGGCCGGATCGGCCGAGCAGGTCGGGCGGGAACTCCCGCCGCAGAACCAGGTCCTGGCGCAGCACTGGCCGTCGGCGGAGATCGCGTCGGTGGAGAGCACCAGCGCGGCCGAGATGCTGCAGCTGCTGCCGGAACACCCGTGGTTGCACGTGTGCGAGCCGAGTTCGCAGTTCCCGGGGCAGCCGGCGGCGGCGCTGCTGCTGGACCGCGAATCGCCGCACCGGCCGCTGGGCGTGGTCGAACTGGGCCAGGCGCCGTTGGAGGAAGCGGAGTTCGGCTACCTCGGCCAGTGCGCGACGGCGGCGGATCCGCCGTGCGCAGCGGCGGTGTCCCTGCCCGGAGCACTGGGCTTCGCAGGGTTCACGCACGTCATCGGCACCCTGTGGGAGATCGACCCGGAGAGCGCGGTGCAGGTGCACGCCGACGTCTACGCCGCGGTGTTCGGCGGCGAGGAGTTCGACACGGACCGCTCGTCCTACGCCCTGCACAACGCGGCCCGCCAGCTCCGAGCCCGCTATCCCGAGGAGCACTGCATCTGGGCTGCGCACGTCCACATCGGACCGTAACGCCATCCCGGGCAGAACCGGTGCGCTCCCGCAGGCATGGAGAACGTCCCAGTTTTCAGCGGTCGTTCCCATATGGCGCCGCCCGGCTCCGCTCGAAGGCCCGATTCCCGGACATGGTGGCGATTTCGCGCGAAATCGCCACCAGCCCCTCACGTGGAACGGTGATTTCGCGCGAAATCGGCGTCCGCATTCCAGGCAGCCACTCCTGCACGTGCCCGTGCACCATTCTGAAACGGCCCCTTGGGTGAAATCGGGATTCGGGACGGCGGGTGGATTTCGCTTTCAGGGACGGGGTTTCAGCCGTCGGAGGGTGTAGCCGTCGCCGGCCGGGTCCAGGGCCGCGGTGGCTCGCTTGAACAGGTACTCGGCTCGTTCGTAGGACAGGCGGCTGCGGCCCGTCTCCGGGCACAGGTCGCCGTCCCGGGGCTTCCGGGACGGCCCGGGCCTGCGATCGGTCCGGAACAGCGGGCCCCGGGTGCGGCCCGCCACCAGCTCCGGGAGCAGCGCGGCCGTGCCGGATCGCCAGCTCACCCAGGCGCCGGCCCCCCGGGCGCGGCGGTCGTCCAGGTCCAGGTCCTCGACGTTCAGGGACAGGACCGCCGTCACCGCGGCCCCGGATTCGTACAGCAGCCGCCACAAGGTGCGTTCCCGCAGCGGGATCCCGGGGCGGTTCCAGATCTCGTCGAGCTGCGCGGGATCGATCGGCAGCGCCGGGGAGCGGGTTTCGGCGCGGCGGTCCAGGTCCGCCGCCAGATCGCCCAGGCCCGCCCAGGCGCCGAACGACCGGATCGCCGCGCGGTGCCGGTTCCAGGTCTTCGGCGCCGCCGAGCCCCATGCCGTCCCGAACACCCTCGCCACCTGCTCGGCGGTCAGGTCGGCCAGCGGTAACCGATCCCCCACGGCCAGGCGGAGCCGTCGCAGGGTCTGCCCGTAGGAGCGGGTCGTCGCGGCGTTCAGCTCGTCGCGCGCCAAGAATTCCTCGACCGCCGCCACGAGCGTCGGGCCGGAATCGCCACTGCCGGCGAGCTCTTCCGCCCGGCGGAGCAGGAAAGCGCGTTCCGCGCTGTTCCGGGTGAGCGCCGCGGCCCGCTCGAACTCGAACTTCGCCTCTCCGCCGCGCCCGAGCCGCGCCAGGAGGTCGCCCCGGACGCTGGGCAGCAGGTGGTAGTTCTGCAGAACCGGGTCGGCGCCCAACGAATCGACCAGCGCGAGCCCGGCCTCCGGCCCGCGCGCCATGCCGACCGCCACAGCCTTGTTGAGCTGCACGATCGGCGTCGGCAACAGCCGGGACAACGCTTCGTAGAGCGCCGCGATCTGCGCCCAGTCGGTGTCCTCGGCGGTCCGCGCCCGCGCGTGGCACACGGCGATCGCGGCCTGCAGCACGTACGGGCCGGGGGTGCCGCCGATCTCCCTCGCTCGCAGCAGCGCGGCGAAGCCCCGGCGGATGAGCAGCTGATCCCAGCGCCCCCGGTTCTGCTCGTGCAGCTGGACGGGCTCCCCCGACGGGCCGGTGCGCGCGGCCGATCGCGACTCCTGGATCTCCATCAGCGCGACCAGCCCGTGCACCTCGGCCTCGTGCGGCGCCAGCTCGGCGAGCAACCGCCCCAGCCGCAGGGCCTCCTGGCAGAGCCCGGGGCGCAGCAGGTCGTCGCCGGCGGTCGCCGAGTACCCCTCGTTGAAGATCAGGTAGACGACGCCGAGCACCGACGAGATGCGATCGGCCAGCTCCGGGCCGTCCGGGAGGTCGAACGGCACCTGCTCCTGGGCCAGGGTCCGCTTCGCCGCGGCGATCCGCCGGGCGATCTGCGGCTCGCTGACGAGGAACGCCCGGGCGATCTCCGCGGCCGTCAGGCCACCGAGCAGCCGGAGCGTCAGCGCGACCCGCTCCCGCATCGGCAGCACCGGGTGGCAGGAGATGAACATCAGCCGCAGCACGTCGTCCTGTTCGAGGTCCTGCTGCTGTTCCCGCTCGCGCGCCAGCTGCTCGTGCTTCTCCTCCAGGCGGCGGGACCGCCGGATGTGGTCGATGGCGCGGCGCTTGGCGATCGCCATCAGCCAGGCGCCCGGGTTGTCCGGGATGCCCGCGGGCCATTGCTCCAGCGCGGCCACGAGCGCGTCCTGGGCCAGTTCCTCGGCCAGGCCGACGTCGTGCACCAGCCGCGTGAGCCCGGCGATGATCCGGGCCGATTCGAGCTTCCAGATCGCGTCGACGGTGCGCCGCACGGCGGGTGCGCCGCCCCGGTCGGGGCGGCGCGGGCCGGGCGTCACGGGCCGAAGACCTGCTGGACCACGCTCTCGCCGTCACCGACGATCTTGCGGAACCGGCGGGCCAGCTCGATCGCTTCCTCCTTGGACCGCACCTCGACCAGCGCGAAGCCCGCCACCGACTCCTTCGCCTCGGCGAACGGTCCGTCCGTCACGGTGATCTCGCCGTCCGCGGAGGTCACCCGGACACCGCCGGGTTCGAGGCCGCCGGTGGCCAGCAGGATCCCGGCCGCGGTCAGCTCCTCGACGAACTTGCCCATCTCGACGTACAGGCTGTCGTCGGGAGCGGCATCGGAGTCGGAAGCCTTGGTCATCATCAGGTAGCGCACGGCGCTGTCCCCTTCCTTCGCTGAGCTGCCTTCCGCATCAGCGTCGGACGAGCTTATGCGACGGGGAACGGGCGCATTCCCTGTCGCATCGCCGGTTCGACGTGGTGGCGAGAACCCGAGCACCGCAACAGGAAGGACGAAGCCATGACCAAGTTCGCCACCGTGCAGGAGTACACCGCCTCGCTCCCCGAGGCCCAGCGCGCGATCGCCGACGAGCTGCTCCCGCTCATCGACGAGGCGCTGCCCGGCGCGGGAGCGGTCTGGCACGGCCACCCGGTGTGGAGCCTCGGCCCGGCGCCCGGCAAGTCGCCGGTCTGCTTCATCAAGGCGTACTCCGCCCACTTGTCCTTCGGCTTCTGGCGCGGCCAGGAGATCTCCGACGCCTCCGGCCGCCTCGCGCCCGGCTCACGGGCGATGGCCAGCGTGAAGCTCCGCACCCCGGCCGACATCGACGCCGAGCTGTTCACCGACTGGCTGCGCGCGACCCACGACCTGGAAACCGCAGCCGACTGACCTGAACTACGAGGAGCGGCGCCGGGCGCAGCTCCTCGTGATCGTTCTGGTGTGCCGTGCGCCGCTTTCGCGCGAAAACGGCGGCCCTGGGGGCTCGCGGCGTCGGTCAACGCAGGGTGATCTGGGTGATCTTCCACTTCTCGCCCTGCTTCTCGGCGCTCACCGAGATCTGGGCCGGGCCGACGTTGCTCTCGCCGGTGTTGGCGCGCATCGCGTGCTGGTCGACGAACAGCAGGAGCTCGGCGCGGTCGCCCTGCAGCCTCGTCACCGCGCTGTTCTTCACCGTCGTGGTGACGATCAGCTGCTGCTGCGGGGCCTGCTCCCGGACCACCTTGAAGAGGTCGTCGTACTTCTGCACCGCCGAGCCGACCAGCAGGTCCCGCGCGGCGGCCTCGGTCTTGCCCGTGTCGTTGAAGTCGTAGGAGAACACCTTCTCCACGGCATCGCTGATCTGGCCGTTGACCTCGCTGGTGGCCCCGGCCGAGACCAGCGCCTGGTTGGCCCCGGCCCCGGAGTACCGCGCATCGAACGCCTTGATGCCGAGGAACACCGCCGCTCCGACGAACAGGACCGCGAGGATCCAGATCGTCCATGCCAGGCCCGTCGACGACGTCTTGCCGGACGGTGCCGCGCCGGACGCGACGCCGGGCTGCGCCCCGCTCCACGCCTGCTGCGCGTCGTACGGGGCCGCGGCTACGCCGCTAGACCCCTCCTCCGCCCCGGTCGCTTCGCCGCGCTCCGCGGAAACGGCCTCGCCACGCTCCCCCGAGCCACGCTCCCCCGAGCCACGCTCCTCGGAGCTGCGCTCCGCCACATCGGCTTCGCCGACCTCGACGGTCGGCTGCACCGAACCGGCCGCCGGTGCGACGTCGCTGCGCTCCGGCGCGGCTTCGGCGGACCCGCCGCGCGGGGCATCCGGCTCGCGCTTCGCAGTCCCGTTGGCAGCCTGCCGCTCCGCCGCGGTGCGCCGGGCTTCCCGGGCCTCCTCCTGGAGGGCGTCGCCGAGCAGGGTTTCGCGGTTGCGCAGGCCCGCCACCTTGGGACGGCGGGTGGGGGTCTTGCGGCGGTTGCTTGGCACTGACTGCACTCCTCGAATTGCTTGCGAGTGTCGCCGTTCAGCCGACCGGCACGGTGCCGAGCCCGCTGAGCTTCCAGGTCTCGCCTTCGCGGGTGAGCTCGGCCTGGTAGCGGTCCTGCTTGTTGGTCGGCTGCTGGCCCTCGATGGTGACCGTCACCTGCACCACGGCGATCATCCGGGCCTTGCCCGCGTTCTCGTCGAGCTCGACGATCCCGGCGTCGAGCACCCGGGCCGTGGTGCTGCTCTTGGCCTGGGTGATCTGGGTCGCGTAGTTCTGCCGGCCCTGCCGGATCTCGTCTCGCAGCGGGCCGGTCGAGTTGTCCTCCCAGCGCTTCAGGCCGCCGTCCACATCCCGGTAGTCGAGGCTGTTGAAGCTGATGATCGCGCTCGTCCCGTCGTGCAGCGCCGCGTCCCGCACCTCCGCGCGGGCGACCGAGTCGCTGTTGCCGGCCAGCGCCCAGGTGACGCCGAAGAACAGGCTGGCCACCACGCCGATCGCGAGCAGCGTCAGGCCCGTGATCAGGGCCAGGACCGGGCGCTTCCGCTCAGCGGTTCCGGTGGTCATGTCCGCCTCCTCCTACTGTCCCGGTGCATTCTGCGCGCCGCGGACCGACGTGTCACTGCCCCGGGGCTCCGCGCAGTGCGCGTTGGGGTTCAGCGGCATCTCGCGGAAGTCGTCGCCGGCGCGCCGCTCGGTCGACTCGTAGCCCTTGGTGCAGGGCAGCGGGTCGAACACGTTGAGCACCAGGCCGAAGTGCGCGGTGCCGTCGCCGGGCACCACTGTGTTGCTGGCGGTGACGATCGCCGGGTACAGCGTCATGATTTGCTCGATGCCGTCGACGCGCTTGGCCATGACCCGCGAGGTGGTCGTCAGGTTCGCCAGCAGCGGGCTCAGCTGCTGGTTCTCCTGCAGGAGCGCGCTGATCTGGCGGGCCGCCGGCGGGGCGCGCTCGATCACCGCGCGCAGGTCGCCGTCGGAGTTCTTCACCGACTCCGACAGCAGCCGCAGGTCTTCGCCGAACGACCTGATCGCCGAGCCCTGCTCGTTCTGGGTGGCCAGGACCGTCTTGCCGTCCTGGAGCAACTGCACCGTCTGCGGCAAGTGCTCCTGCGCGGCGGCGGTGAACTCGCGACTGGTGTCCAAGATGGTCTGCAGGTTGCCGCCGTTGTCGCGGAACGCCGTGCCGAGCTCGCTGACCACGGTGCGCAGCGACTCCTCCGGCACCGAGTTCGCGAACGCGTCCAGGTTGGTTATCAGGCTTTCCACCGGCAGCGGCGTGGTCGCGGATTCCTGCGCGATCACCGAACCGTCCGCCAGGAACGGACCGTTGTCGCTCTTGGGCCGCAGGTCGACGTACTGCTCGCCGACCGCGGACCGGTTGGTCACCACCGCCTGCACGTCGCGCGGGATCCGCGGCGCGCTGGACTCGATGTCCAGCGGCACCTCCACGCCGGTGCCGGTCAGCTCAAGGTCGCCGACCCGGCCGACCGGCACCCCGCGGTAGGTGACCTCGGCGTTGTTGAAGACGCCGCCGGTGTCGGCGAGTTGCAGCGTCACCACGTAGCCGCGCGGGCCGAACAGCCGGTCCAGGCCCGCGTAGCGGGCTCCGGCGTAGCTGACGCCGACCAGGGCGATCGCGACGAACGCGATGATCTGCAGGCGCACTCGACGGGTGAGCATCAGCGGCCACCTCCCAGCAAGGAGCCCAGCAGGCCACCGGATTCGCGCTCCGGCTCGGCCGGCGGTTGCGCGGGCTGCTCCGGCGGCGCCTGCGGCGTCAGCGGCAGCGGGATGGACCTCAGGGCGTCCGGCAGCGGGATCAGCGGCTGCCGGCTGCGACCGAGGTTCTCCAGCACGTGGGTGAGGTTCAGGTCCACGTTGGCGTAGAGGTTGGTGAAGTCGCTGTTGCCGATGCCGTCGACCGCGTTGTCCGGGAACGGGAACGAGACGAGCACCTCCAGCGACTTCGGCAGGCTCTCGCCCGCCGCGGCCAGCTGGTTCAGTGCCGGGGCGAGCTGGTTGAGGTTGTGCACCAGGTCGTCGCGGGACTTGTTGACCACGTCCGTGCCGACGCCGGAGAGCTCGTCGAGCGACTGCAGCATGGTGACCAGCTGGGTGCGCTGCTCGTTGAGCACCCGCAGCCCCGGTTCCAGGTCGCGCAGCGCGGTGTCGATGCTTCCGCGCTGCTCGTCGAGCCGGGCGCTGAGCCGGTTGATGCTGTCCAGCGCCCGCGTGATGTCGTCGCGCTGCGCGTCCAGCCCGGCGACCAGTTCGTCCAAATTGGACAGCAGGCTGCGGACGTCGGACTCGCGGCCCTCCAGCGCGGCGTTGAGCTCCTTGGTGATGTTCTGCAGCTGCGCCACGCCACCGCCGTTGAGCAGCATGGACAGCGCGCCGAGCACCTCTTCCACCTCGGGGTTGCGGCCGGTGCGGTCGAGGCCGATCAGGGCACCGTCGGCGAGGCGGCCGACGGCGGACTGCCCCTGCGGCGGGCCGGCGAGCTCGACGTACTTCTCGCCGAGCAGGCTGGACTGCCGAACCCGGGCGGTCGCGTTGGCCGGCAGCTTGACGTCGCCGTTGACCTGCACCGTCACCTCGGCCTGCCAGGAGTCGGGGGCGAGGCCGATGGTCGACACCCGGCCGACCGGCACGTCGTTGACCCGCACCCCGGCGTTGGGCACCAGGTCCAGCACGTCGGCGAAGCGCACCTTGACCTCGTAGGGGTCGCTGCCGAGGTCGGCGCCGCCGGGCAGCGGCATGTCGTAGACGCCCTGCGAACCGCACCCGCCGAGCACGACGAGAGCCAGCACGGCGGCCCCGACCTTCGGACCACGCCGCAACGACGACCGTGCCCGCCCCGAGCGGGTCCGCAATTTCCATTGAAATCGAAGGTTCGATTTCAATGGAAATTGCGTCGGAAACAGTCCCTTCACCGGGTACCTCCCGCGGTTCGGGTGCCGCTCGCGTCGGAGAGCGGAAGCGGCAGCGGCGGGAGCTTGCCGTTCTGGATGGCGTTGAGGGTTTCCGCCGGGGTGGGCAGCTTCACCACGCCGTCGAGGATCGGCTGCAGCGACTTGCACGCGTCGCTGACGTCCTTCGGCAGGTCCGCCGGGTTGTGCTGCTGCAGCATCTTGCACACCGCCACCACCGGCGGCTGGTTCAGCTCGTTGAAGTTCGCGCGGACGTCCAGCGTTCCGGCCGCGCCGTTGTAGGCGTTGTTGAGGTTGCTCAGCGCCAGCGGTGCGTTGTTCAGCGACTCGCTGAGCGCTGCCTTCTGCTCCACCAGCACGTTCGCCACCGCGTTCAACTGGTCCACGTTGGACTTCACCAGGCCCCGGTTGTCCCGCACGAAGGACTCGACCTTGCCCAGCGCCACGGCCAGCTCCGCCAGCGCCGCGCTCATGTCCTCGCGCTCGCCCGCCAGCAGCGAGCTGACCTGCTGCATCTGCGTGTTGAACCGGCGCACCTGGTCGTCGTTCCCGGCCAGCATCGTGGTGAACCGCTGCACGTTGTCGACGGTGGCGAACAGCTGATCGCTGTTGCCGGACAACGTGGTGCCGACCTCACCGAGGTTGCGGATGGTCTCCGACAGCGCCTTCCCGTTGCCGTCGAGGTTCGCCGCGCTGGTGTTGAGCAGGTCGGTCAGCGCGCCGTCGGCGTTGGCGCCGTCGGGCCCCAGCGCGGTCGTGATGTCGTTGAGGCTGCGGTAGATCTGGTCCAGCTCCACCGGAGTCGCGGTGCGCTCCTTCGGGATCACCGCGCCGTCCGCCAGCTCCGGCCCGCCCCGGTAGACGGGGGCGAGCTGCACGTACCGGTCGCTGACCACGCTCGGCGCGACCGCCACCGCGCCCGCGTCTGCGGGCACCTTCACGTCGCGGTCCACGCTCATCACGACGCGCACCACCTGACCCTGCGGCACGACCTCGTCGACGGTGCCCACCGGAACCCCGAGGATCCGCACGTCACCGCCCGGGTAGATGCCCACGGCGGCGTGGAAGTACGCGGTGACCTTCCGCTCGGCGGCGCCGTAGAACAGCCACCACACCCCGAGGGTCGCGGCGAGCACGACCACCACGGCGATCGACAGCGTCCTGGTCAGCGACGGGCGTGCGCTGGTCATGGCTGGCAGCCCTTCTGGTTGATCGGACCGATGGCGGGCGGCAGCAGGCCGCAGATGTAGGTGTCGAACCAGCGGCCGTTGCCCAGCACGTTGGAGAAGTACCTGGTGAACGGGGCGAACATCTCGAGGCTGCGGTTCAGGTTGTCCTGGTTGCGCTGCAGCATCTTGGTGACCCGGTCCAGCTGCTGCAGCGCCGGGCCGATCTGCGCGTTGTTGTCGTCGACCAGCCCGCTGAGCTGCTGGGACAACGCGCGGGTGCCGTCCAGCAGGCCGCTGATCGAATCCCGCCGCGCCCGGATCTCCTGCAGCAGCAGGTTGCCGTCGGCCAGCAGCTTCTCGAAGTCGGCATTGCGGTCGGCGATCGTCTTCGACACCTGCGAGGTGTTGTTCAGCAGCTGCTCCAGCTGCTCGTCGCGCGAGGAGATGGTGCGCGACAGCTGCGACAACCCGTCCAGCGCGCCGCTGACCTCGTCCGGCGTGCCCTTGAACGTGTCGGAGAGCGTGCGGAAGCTCTCCGCGAGCTGCCCGGTGTCGATCTTGTCCACAGTGGTCGAGAGGTCGCTGAAGGCCTCGATGACGTCGTAGGGCGACACGGTGCGCTGCAGCGGGATCGGCTCGGACGGCGACAGTTCCTCGCCGCCCTGCGGGTCCAGCGCCAGGTACTTCTGGCCGAGCAGCGTCTTGATCCGGATCGCGGCGGTGGTGTGGTCGCCCAGCCACGCGTCGCCGACCCGGAAGCTGACCAGCACGTGGTCGTCCTCGATCTCGACGTCCGAGACGGTGCCGACCTTCACCCCGGCGATGCGCACCTCGCTGTCCGGCCGCAGCCCCGCGGCCTCGGTGAACTGCGCGGTGTAGGTGGTGCCGCCGATGAACGGCAGGCGCTCGAAGTTCAGCGCGAGCAGGAACATCAGCACCAGCGCCAGGAGGCCGGCAATGCCGATCTTGAGCGGATCGCGCTGGGAGAATGCGGTCATCGCTGGCACCTCGGCTGCGTCACCGGCATCAGCGGCAGCGGCAGGTTCAGGTCGCCGACGCCCACCGTGCCGCTCATCTTGCACGAGTAGAAGTTGAACCAGGAGCCGTGGCTGGCCGTCCGGCCGATCGTTTCGAGCTTGCCGGGCATGTTCTGCAGCACCTGCTCGGTCAGCTGCTCGTGGTCGTTGAGGTTCTTCGACAGCTCACCGAGACCCGCGATGTCCTGCTGCAGCCCCGGTCGCGCCTCGGTCAGCAGGCCCGCGGTGCTGTTCGTCAGGCCGTCCATCGCGGTGATCGCGGAGCCGATCGAATCCCGGTCGGCGGACAGCCCCGACACCACCTGCTGCAGCTGGCCGATGAGCTCGGACAGCTGCTGGTCGCGGGCGTTGACGGTGTCCAGCACGCCGTTGAGGTTGTCGATGACCTGCCCGATCACCTGGTCGCGGGAGGCGATCGTGGAGGTCAGCGAGGCGGTGTGGGCCAGCAGGCTCTCCACCGTGCCGCCCTCGCCCTGCAGCACCTGGATGATCTCGTAGGACAGCTTGTTCACGTCCTCCGGGGAGAGCGCCTGGAACAGCGGCTTGAACCCGCCCAGCAGCACGGTCAGGTCCAGCGCCGGCTTGGTGCGCTCCAGCGGGATCTCGCCGCCCGGGGCCAGGACTCCGCTGGAATCGCCCGCGCCCTGCTCCAGCGCGATGTACCGCTGGCCCACCAGGTTCCGGTACTTGATGGTGGCGGTCACCGAGCCCGGCAGCCGCCGGTCCGACACGTTGAACCGCACCTCGGCGAGCCGCCGGTCGACCACCTCGATGCTCTCCACCTGGCCGACCTTGACCCCGGAGATGCGCACCTCGTCGCCCTCGTTGAGGTTGGTGACGTCGGTGAACCGCGCCGTGTAGGACTCCGACGCGCGCAGGTCCTGGTTGGCGATGGTCAGCATCAGCAACCCGGTGGCCAGCACGGTGACCAGCACGAAGATCAGGAACTTCACCAGTGGCGCGACGATGCTGCGGCCGTTCACCGGTAGCTCACCTCCGCTCCGCGAAGCACGGGCCCGACCAGCAGCGAGCCCCAGTCCGGCACCTCGCTCGCCGGGCGGCCCACCGCGGGCGCCAGCAGCACCGCCACCATGTCCCGCTCGGCCGGGGAGTTCACCCAGGTCGCGGACTGCGGCGAGGTGCCGGCGGGCAGGTAGCCCTGGCCCATCGACGGCGGGTTCAGGCCGCCGTCGGCCGGCCGGGAAGCGGGCGGCGGAACCGAGCCGTCCTTGTACGGCCCGTCCGGCGGGTACTCCGGCACCGGATCGGGCAGCGGCATGAAGTTGTAGCAGCGCGGGCCGCGCTTGTCGGCGAACTCCGGTTCGTCCTGGTTCGGCCGGTACTTGCCGCGGGTCGCGACGACCTCCAGGGTGATGTGCAGGCCCGGCTCGGCGGACCCCTCGCCCAGCACCTGCCGCATCCGCGGCACGAACTCCGCCATCTCCTGCAGGAAGCACGGGTACTCGGGCGCGTACTTGGCCAGCACGTCCAGCGTCGGCCGCTGCGCGTCGCCGAGCTGGATGATGTTCTGCCGGTTGTCCCGCAGGAAGCCGGTCAGATCACCGGAGCTGGTGGTCAGCTGCGAGGTGAGCGCGGTCAGGTTCTCCCGCTGCGCCACCAGGGTCCGGGCGGTGGTGCTGAAGTTGTCCAGCGCCTCCAGCACGTCCGGCGCGGCCTGCTCGTAGGTCTGCGCGACGCCGACCAGCTCCTGCAGGTTCTCCTTGAGGTCCGGCACCGACGGGTTGAGCCCGTCCAGGTAGGTGTTCAGCTGCGACAGCGTCTCGCCCAGCGGCTTGCCGCGCCCGGCCAATGCCTGGTCCAGCGCGTTCAGCGTCACGGCCAGGTCGTCCGGGTGGACCGCCTGCAGCACCGGCATCGTGTCGGACAGCACCTGCTCCAGCTCGATACCCGCGCTGGTGCGGTCCTGCTCGATCACGTCACCGGAGGCCAGCGTCGTGGTCGACGCCTGCGCCGGCAGCTCCAGCGACACGTACCGCTCGCCGAAGAGCGTCCGCGGCAGCAGCCGCGCCGACACGTTCGACGGCAGCTGCTCGGCCCGCTCCGGGTCCAGCGCCAGCCGCAGCTCCGCACCGTCCCCTGTGGACGTCACGCTCACCACCCGGCCGACGACCATGCCGCGCACCTTCACGTCCGACTCGGGCAGCAGCTGGTTCCCGGTCGACGGCGCCTTCAGCACGACGTCCACGCTGGACGCGAAGGCCTTCTGGTAGATCGCCACGGTCAACCCGATGAACAGCACCATGCTCATCAGCAACGCCAAGCCGAGGGCGCGGCGCCGGAGCGTCGTCAACGCGCTTCGCGTGCTCATCCCGTGATCCGAACCGTCGTCGTGGTGCCCCAGATCGCGAGGCTGAGGAAGAAGTCGAGGAGCGCGGTGGTCACGATCGCGGTCCGCACCGCGCGACCCACCGCGATGCCGACACCGGCCGGGCCGCCGCTGGCGCGGTAGCCGTAGTAGCAGTGCGTCATGATCACCACCACGCTGAAGACGAGCACCTTCCCGAAGGACCACAACACGTCCTCGGGCGGCAGGAACAGGTTGAAGTAGTGGTCGTAGGTGCCCGCGGACTGGCCGTAGATGTAGATCGTGACCGCGCGGGCGGCGATGTACGACGTGAGCAGGCCCAGCACGTACAGCGGGATCACCGCGATGAACCCGGCGATCACGCGGGTCGTCACCAGGTACGGCAGGCTCGGCACGCCCATGACTTCCAGCGCGTCGATCTCGTCGGAGATCCGCATCGCGCCCAGCTGCGCGGTGAAGCCGGAGCCGACCGTCGCCGACAGCGCGAGCCCGGCGACCAGCGGCGCGATCTCGCGGGTGTTGAAGTACGCGGAGACGAAGCCGGCGAACGCCGAGGTGCCGAGCTGGTCCAGCGCCGCGAAGCCCTGCAGGCCGACCACGGTGCCGGTGAACAGCGTCAGGCCGATCATCACGCCGACCGTGCCGCCGATCACCGCCAACGCGCCGCTGCCGAAGCTGACCTCGGCCAGCAGCCGCAGCGTCTCCTTCGCGTAGCGGGCGATCGCCCGCGGAATCCACGCCAGCGAGCGCAGGTAGAACGACATCTGGTCACCCAGGTCGTCCAGCATCACCAGCGGCCGCCGGGCCGCGCGCTTCGCGCGCTGCGAGATGGTCACCATGTCCCCGTCACATTCCCTTTGGCGGGACCAGTTGCAGGTAGAGCGTCGTCAGGACGAAGTTCACGGCGAACAGGAGCAGGAAGGTGATCACCACCGATTGGTTCACCGCGTCCCCGACGCCCTTCGGTCCCGGCGGCGGGTGCAGGCCGCGGTAGGCGGCCACCACGCCGGCCAGGAACCCGAAGATCACCGCCTTCAGCTCGCCGATCCACAGGTCGGACAGCTGTGCCAGCGCGTTGAAGCTCGCCATGTACGCGCCGGGCGTGCCGCCCTGCATGATCACGTTGAACGTGTAGCCGCCGAGCACGCCGACGACGCTGACCATGCCGTTGAGCAGCAGCGCCACCAGCATCGCGGCCAGCACCCGCGGCACCACCAGCCGCTGGATCGGCGAGATCCCCAGAACCTCCATCGCGTCGATCTCGTCGCGGATCTTCCGGGAGCCGAGGTCCGCGCAGATCGCCGAACCGCCGGCCCCCGCGATCAGCAGCGCGGTCACGATCGGGCTGGCCTGCTGGATGATCGCCAGCACGCTCGCCGCGCCGGTGAACGACTGGGCGCCGATCTGCCTGGTCAGCGAGCCGAGCTGGAGCGCGATCACCGCGCCGAACGGGATCGACACCAGCGCGGTCGGCAGGATCGTCACGCTGGCGATGAACCAGCACTGCTGGATGAACTCACGGATCTGGAACGGGCGGCTGCGCATCGCCCGCACCACGTCGAGCGCCAGCGCGAACATGCGGCCGGTCTCCCGAAGCCCGCCCGCACCCGGGAACCGCGCCTGGGACGGCGAACTCACGACTCACCCCGCTTGCGGCCGAACCAGCGGCGCCGCGACGACTCGACCGGCTCCTCCCCATCCCACGGCGTCGCCTCCGGCTGCCGGGGGTGGGGCGTCGGGCGCGCCTGCTGCGGCGGCACGTCGGCGACCGCCGCCGGCGGGAGCCGGTCCGGGGCCGCCGCCTGCACCGGCTCGGTCTGCTGCGGCCACGCGCCGGTCGCGGGCGTGGAAAAACCGTAGAGCGCCAGCTCGTCCGGGGTCAGCGTCTTGAGGATCTCCTGCTGCGCCGACGGGTTCAGCGTCCGCAGCTGGCGCAGCACCCGGTCCTTGCGGCGGCGCACCGCGGTCCGCTCCGGCATCCCCGGCGAGACCTCCAGCTGCGCCATCATCGGCGGCACGGCGAGCTCGCTCAGCCGCGCCAGCTCGGACGGCCCGATGTCCTTCTCCTCGCTCATGCCGATCGGCCCGTCGGCGCGCCCGTTGAGGAACTGCACCACCACCGGCTCGGCCGAGGTCAGCAGCACCTCGCGCGGCCCGAACATCACCAGGTTCCGGCGGTAGAGCATGCCGATGTTGTCCGGCACCGTCCGGGCGGTGTTGATGTCGTGCGTGACGATCAGAATCGTGGCGTCGATCTGCGCGTTCAGGTCGACGATCAGCTGGTTCAGCAACACGGTGCGGACGGGGTCCAGCCCGGAGTCGGGCTCGTCGACCAGGATGATCTCGGGGTCCAGCACCAGCGCGCGGGCCAGCCCGGCGCGCTTGCGCATACCGCCGGAGATCTCGCCGGGAAGCTTTTCCTCCGCGCCGAGGAGACCGACCATCTCCATTTTCTCGAGCACCAGGTCGCGGATCTCGGACTCGCCCTTGCGGGTGTGCTCGCGGAGCGGGAACGCGATGTTGTCGTAGAGGTTCATCGACCCGAACAGCGCGCCGTCCTGGAACAGCACGCCGAACATCTTCCGGATCTCGTAGAGCTCGCGCTCCGAGCAGGTGCAGATGTCCGTGCCGTTGATGACCACCTTGCCCTGCTCCGGCTTCAACAAGCCGACCAGGGACTTCAGGAACACCGACTTCCCGGTCCCGGAAGGCCCGAGCAGCACGCTGATCTCGCCGGGAGGAAGCGTCAGAGTGACGTCCCGCCAGATGGTCTGCGCGCCGAAGGACTTCGACAGTCCGTCGACAACCACCTCGACGCCCATCCGCACCTCCGCGTTCCTCGAATTAACCGCATCGGGGGTAACCCCGGTGAGGCAGCCTGGCACATGTGACGCGCTTAACGAAGGTCATCGGCGTCACACCTATGCAACGAGCCTGACGCGAACGGGTTACTCGCCAGTTCACTTCGATTCGGGAAACCACAGGATTCGTCCGGTAAAAGCGATTCTTCTTTCCGGGACAGCAAAAAGGGCGAGTACTCGCAACCGCGAGTGCTCGCCCTTTTACCGTCAGTCAGATGCTCACTTGACGGAGACCGAAGCGCCGGCCTCTTCCAGCTTGGCCTTGACCTCTTCGGCCTTCTCCTTCTCGACCTTCTCCAGGATCGGCTTCGGAGCGCCCTCGACCAGCTCCTTGGCCTCCTTCAGGCCCAGGCCGGAGACGATCTCACGGACGACCTTGATGACCTGGATCTTCTTCTCGCCAGCACCCTCGAGGATGACGTCGAACTCGTCCTGCTCCTCGGCGGCCGGGGCAGCGGCGCCGGCCGGGCCCGCCACGATGGCGGCCGGGGCGGCGGCGGTGACGTCGAAGGTCTCCTCGAACTGCTTCACGAACTCCGACAGCTCCAGGAGGGTCATCTCCTTGAAGACGTCCAACAGCTCATCGTTGCTCAGCTTCGCCACGGCGGCGTTCCTTTCAGTTCAGTGCCCGGGAACGGGAAGTACCCGGGTGGGGAGTTCTTGCAACCGACAACCGCATCCCATAGGGACTCAGGCGTCGGCTTCGCCGCTCTTCTTCTCCTGCAGAGCGGCGGCCAACCGAGCCACCTGGGACGCCGGCGCGGCGAACAGCGCGGCGGCCTGGCCCATCTTGGCCTTCATGGCACCGGCCAGCTTGGCCAGGGTGACCTCACGGGAGTCGAGGTCGGCAATGCCCTCGACCTCGGACACGGACAGCGCGCGGCCGTCCATGTAACCGCCCTTGATCACCAGGGCCTTGTTGTCCTTGGCGAATTCACGCAGAGCCTTGGCCGCGTCGACCGGCTCGCCCTCGACGAAGGCGATCGCGGTCGGGCCGACGAACAGGTCGTCGAGGCCCTCGACGCCGGACTGCTCGGCGGCACGCTTGACCAGCGTGTTCTTCGCGACACGGTACGAGGTGCCCGCACCGAGGGCACGACGCAGCTCAGACAGCTGCGCCATGGACAGCCCGCGGTACTCGGTCACGACCGCAGCGGTCGAGTTGCTGAACTTGTCCGCGATCTCAGTGACCGCATCAACCTTGTCGGGCTTCGCCATGTCGCCTCCTCTCTATTTCCGGCTGTGATCCGCATCCAGTCGGTCCTGAGACGACAAAACGCCCCGGCGCAGGGAAGCACGGGGCGTCAAGATCATGGGCGCGCAGCGCGCGCACGGATAGCCTCGTCCCTCCTGCGCGGGCCGCCCGCATCTCACGGGACCTTCGTTCTCCCCACCCCTGGCGGGGCGCGGAGAAGACCAGCGGTCTTGGGTGGAACCTCGACCAGCGTACGCGACCCGCCCCGGGGCCCACCAACCACCCCCGGTCCTGCTTTCCGGCGGTCACCGGTCGTGACCTGGACGCGACGGCCGGGCATCATGTGGTGCGTGGCTGATCAGCACGAGTCGCCCCGCCCGAACCTGCCGGAGAAACCGCGCACCGCGGAGGTCGTCGACGCCGAGGTGGTGGACAGCGAGGTCGTCGAGGCCGACGCACCGGCCCGCCCGCAGCAGCCGGCGGACGACGCGGAGTTCCGCCAGTACCAGCAATTCCTGGAGTTCCAGAAGTTCCGCGAATGGCAGCGGTCCCAGGACGGGGAAGTAGCGGTCCCACCGCCGGCGGCGCCCCTGGCGGCGACTCCGACGATGCCGAAGAAGGCCTGGTGGAAGCGGGCCCTGGGCCTGCTGCGCTACAAGACGGTCCGCCGCCTGATCTACCTGCTGCTGGCGCTCCTGCTGCTCAACTACCTGTACAACAGCGTGATGACCTCCTGGTTCGGCAGCACCGGAGGCGGCAACGGCAACGGCAACGGCGGCATACCGGCCGACTCGGTGCCGGTGAAGTCGACGAACCCCCAGCAGGCGGTGCGCAGCGTCTACAACTACCTGCGCGGGGCGGGCCCGGAACGGACCTGCGAGCTGTTCGACGCGGATGGCAAGTCCGGCTTCGCCGGCGCCTACCAAGCCCCGGACTGCGCCACCGCGGCGCGCCAGGTGCACGAGCAGATCACCGACCCGAACGCGTACGCGAACCCCAAGTTCGACCACAACGCGGTGACCGAGATCGGCCAGGAGGCCCAGGTCCTCGGCTGCCGCGTGCAGGTCAACGGCGGTCCCCGCCTCGGCACCTTCAAGCTCACCCAGCAATCGGACGGCGGCTGGACGATCAGCGCCTACGCCCTCCAGGCCGAGAGCTGCGGCGGCTAGCGAGTTTCCGATATTGCCCGGAATTGGGCCTTCGACGCGAAAGGGCGGGCCGCCCCTGGTGGGGTGGCCCGCCCTTTCAGCGGAACTCCGGGATCAGGCCGAGGCCGTGATCCGGGTCGCGTTCGGGTCGACCGGGATGCCCGGGCCCATCGTGGTCGTGAAGGTGACCTTCTTCAGGTACCGGCCCTTCGACGCCGACGGCTTCGCGCGCAGGATCTCGTCCAGCGCAGCCGCGTAGTTCTCCACCAGCTTCTCGGTGTCGAACGACGCCTTGCCGATGATGAAGTGCAGGTTGGCCTGCTTGTCGACGCGGAAGTTGATCTTGCCGCCCTTGATCTCCGTGATCGCCTTGGTGACGTTCGGAGTGACGGTGCCGGTCTTCGGGTTCGGCATCAGGCCGCGCGGGCCGAGCACCCGAGCGATCTTGCCGACCTTGGCCATCTGGTCCGGGGTGGCGATCGCCGCGTCGAAATCGAGCCAGCCGCCCTGAATGCGCTCGATCAGGTCCTCGGAACCAACCGCGTCCGCACCGGCGGCCTCGGCCTCGGCGGCCTTGTCCCCGACGGCGAACACGATGACGCGGGCAGTCTTACCAGTGCCGTGCGGCAGGTTCACGGTGCCGCGGACCATCTGGTCTGCCTTGCGGGGGTCGACGCCCAGCCGCAGCGCCACCTCGACGGTGGCGTCGTACTTGACCTTGGCGGTCTTCTTGGCCAGCTCGGCGGCCTCCGTCGGCGCGTACAGCCGCGCGCGATCGATCAGCTCGGCCGCCTGCTGATATGCCTTGCTGCGCTTTGCCATTTCTGTCCCTATCGCAGGTGGATCAGTTGTGGTTGGTCGGGCTGCGCTGGAGCCCTCCCACACTGCCAGCCGTCCGGCTGGGTCAGCCCTCGACCGTCAGGCCCATCGACCGGGCGGTGCCCGCGATGATCTTGGCGGCCTGGTCGATGTCGTTGGCGTTGAGGTCGGCCATCTTGGTCTGCGCGATCTCGCGGACCTGGTCCATGGAGACCTTGCCGACCTTGGTCTTGTGCGGCTCGCCGCTGCCCTTGGCCACGCCCGCCGCCTTGAGCAGCAGCCTGGCCGCCGGCGGGGTCTTCAGCGCGAAGCTGAAGGAGCGGTCTTCGAACACGGAGATCTCGACCGGCACGACGTTGCCACGCTGGTTCTCCGTGGCGGCGTTGTAGGCCTTGCAGAACTCCATGATGTTGACGCCGTGCTGACCCAGCGCCGGGCCGACCGGCGGGGCCGGGTTGGCCTGGCCGGCCTGGATCTGCAGCTTGATGATCGCTGCGAGCTTCTTCTTCTTGGGCGGCATGTTTGCTTCCTGTGTCTTCGCTATCCGGTTGCCCGGCCCCGCCTAGTGGCGGAGCCGAATCGGCGAGACCACGAAACGGTGGCTTCGCCCGGTTCTGCGCACGGGTCCTGCCAGATCCGCGCGCAGCCGCCGCACTCCCGCACCGCGGGAGAACGGTCAGATCTTGGAAACCTGGCTGAACGAAAGCTCAACCGGCGTTTCGCGGCCGAAGATCGACACCAGCACCTTGAGCTTCTGGGCGTCCGGGTTGACCTCGTTGATCGTCGCGGGCAGGGTCGCGAACGGCCCGTCCATGACGGTGACGGACTCGCCGACCTCGAAGTCGACCTCGACCGAGGGCTTGGCGGCGGCCGAAGCGGCGGCCTTCTTGCCCGGTTCGGCCTTCTTCTCCTCGACCTGCGGCGCCAGGAACTTCAGCACGTCGTCGATGGTCAGCGGCGACGGCTTGGAGGTGGCGCCGACGAAGCCGGTGACGCCCGGCGTGTTGCGCACCGCGCTCCAGGACGCGTCGTTGAGCTCCATCCGGACCAGGATGTAGCCGGGCAGCACCTTGCGCTGCACCAGCTTGCGCTGGCCGTTCTTGATCTCGGTGACCTCTTCGGTCGGCACCTCGACCTGGAAGATGAAGTCCTCGACGTCGAGCGTCTGGGCCCGCGTTTCGAGGTTGGTCTTGACCTTGTTCTCGTAGCCCGCGTAGGAGTGCACGACGTACCAGTCGCCGGGGGCGCGCCGCAGCGCCGCGCGCAGCTCCTCGACCGGGTCCGCTTCGGCGGCCACTTCTTCCGCGGCCACTTCTTCGCCGGCCGCTTCCTCGCCGGCTTCGCCTTCCTCACCGGTTTCGTCGGCGTCCTCGGCCGACTCCTCGGCCTGGTCGGCCGAGTCGATGTCCTCGCCGGAGTCGGCGCTGTCCGCGGATTCGACTGCGTCGACCGAGTCGGCGGTCGCCTCGGCCTCCGCGGCCTCGGGCTGCACCTGCTCGTCGGTGAGGCCGGTGGATTCCTGGCCCTCGTGGGAGGTCACAGTCGGTCTCGCTTCCTCTCGTGCGTTGCGTGCCGGGTCGTCGTTCCGCCGCCGGCACCACCTAGGGCGGGCCCGCAGCCGTTCAGCCGGAGCCGAACAGCCAGCCCACTCCCTTGGCGAAGAGCACGTCCACGCCGGCGACGAACGCCACCATGATGCTGACGAAGACCAGCACCACGAGGGTGTAGGTCGCCAGCGCCTTGCGCGTCGGCCAGATGACCTTGCGCAGTTCGGCGACGACCTCGCGCAGGAAGCGTCCGATCTTCCGGAACAGCGAAACCCGACCCTGCCGGCCATCCCGCGACGGGGTGGGCCGACCCTTCGACTCAGTTGTGCGCGCCGAGTTCGTTCCGGCCGAACCCGACTCACCGGACCGGCCCTTGCGGCCGGCCGGACGGGCGGAGGCACGGCGCTCGCGCCGCGCCGCGGCGCTGGACGGACGGGCTGCGTCGTCGCGCGCTCCGTCCTGCTCCTGCTCGCGGTCCTCGCTCACGCCCATCCTCCGCTCACCGTCGCATCGACGCAGGGGTGACAGGACTTGAACCTGCAACCTGCGGTTTTGGAGACCGCTGCTCTGCCAATTGAGCTACACCCCTTTGCGGCCCTGGAGCTCGACCGCATTCAGGACGCCCGCCACCGGCCTTGGAACCGGGGTTCCACGGTGTTCAGGCATCCAGGTTCGAAAGTGTACGGCACGCCGACGACCTTGCTCCAACGGCACCCCCTGAGCCGGGTCGTGAACAACTCCGCCGCAGGTGGGGAGCGTGTTCGACGACACGCCGCGTCTGTCAGGATGCAAGCATGGCCGCACCTCAGACAGACCAAGAGACCAGGGCGCGGGTGTCCGCGCGGATCGGCGGGATCAGCGAGTCCGCCACGCTGGCCGTCGACGCCAAGGCGAAGGCGCTCAAGGCGGCCGGCCGACCGGTGATCGGGTTCGGCGCCGGCGAGCCGGACTTCCCGACGCCGCAGCCGATCGTGGATGCCGCCATCGCCGCCTGCTCCGACCCGAAGAACCACCGCTACAGCCCGGCGGCCGGCCTGCCGGAGCTGCGCGAGGCCATCGCCGCGAAGACGCTGCGTGACTCCGCCTACACCGTGCAGGCCAGTCAGGTGCTGGTGACCAACGGCGGCAAGCAGGCCGTCTATCAGGCGTTCCAGACGCTGCTCGACCCGGGCGACGAGGTCCTGCTGCCCGCCCCGTACTGGACCACCTACCCGGAGGCGATCACCCTGCCGGGTGGAGTTCCGGTGGTGGTGCCCGCCGACGAGTCGACCGGCTACCTGGTTTCCGTCGAGCAGCTGGAGGCCGCGCGGACGCCGCGCACCAAGGTGCTGCTGTTCAACTCGCCGTCCAACCCGACCGGCGCGATCTACCCGCCGGAGCAGGTCGAGGCGATCGGTCGCTGGGCGGTCGAGCACGGCATCTGGGTGGTCACCGACGAGATCTACGAGCACCTGGTCTACGGCGACGCCCGGCACGTGTCGATGCCCGCCGTGGTCCCGGAGCTCGCGGACACCTGCGTGGTGCTCAACGGGGTCGCCAAGACCTACGCCATGACCGGCTGGCGGGTGGGCTGGATGATCGGCCCGCCGGACGTCATCAAGGCGGCCGGGAACCTGCAGTCGCACCTGTCGTCCAACGTCGCCAACGTCTCGCAGCGGGCCGCTCTGGAGGCCGTCAGCGGCTCCCTGGACGCCGTCGCGGAGATGCGCTCGGCGTTCGACCGCCGCCGCCGCAAGATCGTCGAGCTGCTCTCGGCGATCCCCGGCGTCAGCTGCCCGGAGCCGCAGGGCGCGTTCTACGCGTACCCGTCGGTCAAGGGCCTGCTGGGCAAGGAGATCCGCGGCGTCCGCCCGGAGACCAGCGTGGAGCTGGCGAGCCTGGTCCTGGAGCAGGCGGAGGTCGCGGTGGTCCCGGGCGAGGCATTCGGCACCCCGGGCTACTTCCGCCTGTCCTACGCCCTCGGTGACGAAGACCTCGTCACCGGCGTGACCCGGATGGCGGAACTCCTCGGCGAAGCCAAGTAGTCCCGCAACACGCGAAAGGCGCCCCCGGCGGCTCGGCCGGGGGCGCCTTTCGCGTTCTCACTACTCCGGGAGGCGGACGGTGGCGCTGGCGCCGCCGAGGACGCCCTGGTCAGCGCTGCGGGCCGTGATGCTGACCTTCACCGTGCCGTCGTCGTTCTTCTTCGCGACCTTGCCGGACAGCTCGACCAGCGCCCCGGTTCCGTCGTCGGGGACCACCACCGGCCGGGTGAACCGCACGCCGTAGTGCACGATCGCGCCCGGGTCGCCCGTCCACTCGCTGACCAGGCGGCCGGCGACGGCCATCGTGAGCATCCCGTGGGCGATCACGTCGGGCAGGCCGACCTCGGTCGCGAACCGCTCGTTCCAGTGAATCGGGTTGAAATCGCCGGACGCCCCGGCGTAGCGGACCAGATCGGCACGGGTGAGCGGCACGCTCAGCACCGGCAGCTGGTCGCCGACGGCGACCTCGGACATCCGCACGCTCATGCCAGTTCCGCCTCTCCGCGTTTCGCCGTTTCTTGTAGCTGGCTAGCGTCACGTTCCCCTGAGGTGCGGTTGAGGAGGACTCGGGTTGGCACAGGGCTCCTCATGCGCCCTCCTCCTCGTCGGTCGTGCCGCGGGCCACCAGCATCGACTTCGCGGTGCACACCGGCTCGCCGTCGACGGTGCCGATCTCGGCGCGCACCGTCAGGAAGTCGTTGCCCGCGCGGACCTTGATGTCGTCCACGTGCACCACGGTGACGAGGCGGTCGCCCGCCCGGATCGGCCGGTGGTGGGTGAAGTCCTGCTGGCCGTGCACCACGCGGCTGTAGTCCAGGCCGAGCTGCGGGTCCTCGACGATCGCGTCGTGGGCGGCCATGGAGAGGATCACCGCGAACGTCGGCGGCGCGATCACGTCCGGGTATCCGGCGGCCTTGGCGGCGTCGACGTCGCGGTACAGCGGCGAGTCGTCCTTGATGGCCGCGGCGAACTCGCGGATCTTCTCCCGGCCCACCTCGTAGGTGACGGTGGGCGGGTACTCACGCCCGATGAATGACTGGTCAAGCGGCACGCCCGCAGGCTACCCGGCACACCTGGGCACAACGACGAGAGCCCGCCCCCGGGTACCGGGGGCGGGCTCTCGCTGAAGCTGGGGTTGAAACCGCTCGATCAGCGGGTTTCCTTGTGCAGCTTGTGCGTACCGCAGTTCGGGCAGAACTTCTTCATCTCCAAGCGGTCCGGGTCGTTGCGCCGGTTCTTGTTGGTGATGTAGTTGCGGTGCTTGCACTCCTCGCACGCCAGCGTGATCTTGGGTCGGACGTCGGTGGCGGCCACGGGGGTGCCTTTCTCTCTCGGTCGTAAATCCGGAACGGTTCGCCGTAGATCCGTGCGAACCCGTGACTGGTAGCGGTGGCCGGACTTGAACCGGCGACACAGCGATTATGAGCCGCTTGCTCTACCGACTGAGCTACACCGCCATGCTGGGACCTTCGGTGCACGCACCTCGCGCCTCAGCCGACGCAGGATATCCCATGCAAAACAGCCACAGCACCCAGTTTACCGAGTACCGCAGCTGCCTTTCGAGCCCCAATACGGAATCGAACCGTAGACCTTCTCCTTACCATGGAGACGCTCTGCCGACTGAGCTATTGGGGCGTTTCCTTGCGGAACGTCTAGAACTTTACACACCGCCCGGACCCCCTCGAAACAGGGGGGTACCTTTTTGCGAAAACGCAGGTCATGACGGGGTTTTCACCCCACAGGCGGCGCATGGGGGCGAAAACCGGGCTCAGTGCAGGAGTGTGAGGACGGTCTCGGACCGGGCGCCCCGGCCGCGCTTGGTGCGGGCCTGCAGCCACGCCTCGAACCGCTCCTCCGAGAGCGGGCGCGAGATCAGGTAGCCCTGGGCGACGTCGCAGCCCATCTCCACCAGCTGATCGCGGGCGGCGTCGTCCTCGACGCCCTCGGCGACCACCGCGAGGTCCAGCGAGTGCCCGAGCTCGACGATGGAGCGCACCACCGCCATGTCGCCGAGATCGGTGCCCATGCCGAGCACGAAGCTCTTGTCGATCTTCACTTCGTCCACCGGCAGCTGCCGCAGGTAGGCCAGCGACGAGTAGCCGGTGCCGAAGTCGTCCACCGCCAGCACCACGCCCATCGCGTGCAGCCTCCGCAGCAGCGGCAGCGAGCGTTCGGGGTCGGCCATCACGCTGGACTCGGTCAGCTCGAAGGTGAGCAGCTCCGGCGGGATGTCGTGGCGCAGCAGCGCCTCGCCGACCCGGTCCGGGAAGGTCTCGTCGGCGAGGTTGCGCACCGACAGGTTCACCGCCACCGACATCCGCAGGCCGCGATCCATCCACTTCCGGATCTTGATCAGCGCGCACTCCATGACGAACGCGGTGAGCGCGTCGACCAGCCCGGTCGCCTCCACCAGCGGCACGAACTCGTCCGGGTCCAGCCGCCCGTACTCGGGGTGCGACCAGCGCACGAGGGCTTCGGCGCCCACCACCTGGCGTTCGGGCAGCGCGACCTTCGGCTGGTAGTGCACCTCGACCTGGCCGGTGTCCAGCGCCTGCCGGAACTGGGTGACCAGCTGGAAGCGGCGCAGGAAGACCTGGCCCATCGCGGGGGCGTAGCCGCGCACCCCGTCCTCGCCGTTGCGGGCCGCCCGGACCGCGACGTCGGAGCGCTGCAGGAGGGTGTCGATGTCGGTCTCGCACTCGCCGTCGGCCGGCGCGGACGAGGCGTACCCGGCGACGCCCGCGGCCTCCACGACGATCCGGTCCAGCGGGTACGGCTTGCCGATCACCTCGCGCAGGTGCTGGGCGAACTCGTGCGCCTGGGCCTCGCTGTGGTCCAGCAGCAGCACCGCGAAGGAGTTCGCTTCGAGCCTGGCCAGCGGCGCCTCGCCGAGTTCGTCGCGCATCCGGCGCCCGGCGGCGACGATCATCCGGTCGCCCCAGGTGTAGCCGAGGGCCTCGCTGACGGTGGTGAGCACGTCGAGGTCCATCCGCAGCACGACCGCAGTGCGCCCGTTGCGCAGCTCCTCGGCGGCCATCTCGCGGAAGCCGGTCCGGTTGAGCAGGCCGGTCAGCGGGTCGTGGTAGGCGTCGTGCCGTAGCCGCGCGAGCAGGCGGCGGTTGTCCATCGCGGTCGCGAGGTGGCTGGCCAGGGTGTGCAGCAGTCGCACGTCGGCCCGGCCGAAGCCGCGCCACCGGCTGACCCGGTCGTGCACCTCGACCGCCCCGAGCAACTGGCTCGCGCCGCGCAGCGGCACTACGAGCGCCTCATAAGCGCCGCGCTGGCGCAGCGCGCGCCGCACCTCTTCGGGCGCTTCGAGCGTCCGGAAGGAACGCACGTGGCTGCCCGGCAGCTGGAGCAGCGGATCGTCGCGCAATGCCGAGGGCGCGGCTTGCTGCGCCATCTCCGGCAGCGACTCCCCCGCGACTAGCGTGCTGACCTCGCCGCTCGGATCCAGCCGCAGCCGCAGCACCACGCGGGTCGCGTTCAGCTGCTCCCGGATCCGCTCCGCGACCGGCTCCCACTCGCTGACCGACACCTCCGGCTCGCCGGCCACGGCGTCTGAAGGGCCGTGCGCGGCGGTCTGCCCGGAGCGGGCCACGCTCAGGCTGACGTCGCTGAGTGCCTCCAGGTCGCGCTGCTCGCGCAGCAGGCCGGAGTAGGCGCGGTACAGGCCGATCACGGCCACCGCGACCAGCGCCACCAGCAGCCAGCCCCACGGCGTGCTGATCGAGACCTCGTAGCCGACCAGGCCGACCGAGGTGTTGAGCAGGCCCACGGCCAGCGTGTTCACCGCGAGCCGGACACCGGCGGACACCCGCATCGCGCCGCCCAGCACGTGCAGCGCGGCGAGCGCGAAGGCGCAGCTGATCAGCGGCGACGTCAGGGTGCCGACGACCGGGCCGAACCAGGCCGGGGCCACGTCGACCAGCGCCAGGTTGACCGCGTTTGCCACCGCGAACGGCACCGCGATCTCCAGGCACAGCACGCCCGCGTTGTAGACGACGTGGGTGGCCGCGCGACGTCCGACCTGCGCGCCGAGCCCGGCCAGCAGGTTGGCCGCGAGCACCACCTCGAACGGCACCGTCAGCAGCCCGAGGATCAGCGGGATCTCGGTGAACGAGATGGTCCAACCGACCCGCTTCACGTCGACGTCGATGGTCAGCTGCTCGGCCAGCAGGAAGCCCATGGCCAGCAGCGGTCCGATGAACAGCAGGTCCGAGCGGTAGTGGAAGGGCAACCAGGCCGAGGTCGCGGCGGACGCGAGGAGGCCGGCGGCGAGGACCACGAACGAGAACCCGGTGAACATCCGGCGCCGGACCGGATCCACCTCGGCGCGCACCGGCGGGCGGGCGGATTCCAGGCTGGATTGCGGACCGAGGGAGCGGTGACGCTCGATCATCCACGCTCCTCCCAAGCCGGCGGCGCGTGCGCACCACACGAATGCCGTGGCAAATCGTGACGCACGACCGCGCGGAAGGCCAGGGGCCAATGGTCCCCGTCGCATCTGCTGGACGCACGCAGCTGCGTTGATGCGGGTGGTTCGCGGCGACATCCTTGCACAGCATCGGGAGTTGACCAGCAAAGATTTCACAACGACCGCCGGGTGCCGCGGTCCGGCGGGTGCGGCGAGGCGCACCCCGGAGATTTGTGATGATCGCCGCAGCAACCAATCGGGCCGAATACCGTACGCGACCGGCGAGAACGGACGGTTACTACTGCAGTCCGAACTCGTCGAGGAAATCCCGGACCGCGCGGTCGAGATCCGCCAGCCCCGACTCCTCCACCGGGAGGTGGCCAGCGCCGCTGAGCGTCGCGAAGCGGGTGGGCCCGGCGATCCGGTCGAAGAACTGGCGGGACAGCAGCAGCGGCGTCCACCGGTCGTCGTCGGGGTGCGCCAGCAGCAGCGGCGGCCCAGCGTAGTCCTCGGGCGCCACCGCGGGCGGAGTGGCCAGGCAGCTGCGGGCGAAGCCGAGCGCGAGCCAGCTTCCGCCGCCGATCTCGTCGGCCCACACCAGGTTGGCGAACTGGCCGTGGTTGGACGCCGCGGCGATGTTCGTCAGCCAGTGCACCGGCACCCGCGCCGCCGCGAGCGGCTTCGGGACCAGCGTCAGCAGCCCGGCCCACTGGGCCATCTCCGGCCGGGCCGCGAGCCGCCGCCGGACGTCGTCGCGCTGCGGGTCGGCCAGGCAGGTCGCGATCACGCCGGCCACCGCGCCGCCGGCCTGCGCGGCGACGTCGTAGGCGAGCCGGCCGCCGGTGCTGACGCCGAGCAGCACGATCGGCCGCTCGTCGCGGGCCCGCTCGGCCTCGACCAGGTCGAGCACGCAGGAAACCCAGTCCCGGTAGGTGATCGCGCGCCGGGAGGCGCCGGTCAGGCCGAAGCCGGGCAGGTCGGGGGCGATGAATTCGAAGTCCGCCAGCGACGGCAGCCGCCCGTACGGGGCGAGCATGCGGCCGTAGGTGCCGACTCCGTGCAACGCGATCAGCTTGGTCGGGGCGCTCGGGCGCGCGACGCGGTCGAGGTGGACCGCCGTGCCGCGCCACGGCCACCACTGCTCGGCCGGGGCGTTCTCGGCGGTGACGCGGAGCGCACCGGGGAAGAAGTCCTGGTAGCGGAGCCAGTACTGCTGGTCGCGGTAGCCGGGGCCGACGACGGTGGCGGACCCTGGGGTGGATGGAGCCGAAGGCACACTCCGAACATACGGACCGGACCGGACGATGCGCATCAGCCAACAGCAGGCACGGACCTGGTTCGCGCGGGCACGGTCGGCACGCCTGGCCAGCGCCGATGAGCTGGGACGACCGCACCTGGTGCCGATCACCTTCGCGATCCGCGGGGATGTGATCGTCACCGCAGTGGACCACAAGCCGAAGCGGACCACGAACCTCAGGCGGCTGCGCAACATCGCCGCGAACCCGCAGGTGGCGCTGCTCGCCGACCACTACGAGGACGACTGGTCCCGCCTGTGGTGGGCGCGCGCCGACGGCGAGGCGGAGCAGACCGGCAGCGCGGCGCGCCCGGATCTCGTCGCGGCGCTCGTGGAGAAGTACCCGCAGTACCGGGAGCACCCGCCGACGGGCACGTTGATCGTGATCCGGGTGACACGGTGGAGCGCCTGGTCGGCCGAACAGCCGTGACAGAACGCCATTCCCGCTGGTCGCGGGGGTTCTTATCCGCTCTTCCGCTCCAGGTGGACGACGTCCGAGTCGAGATCGAGCGGGCCGCCCGCCTCCCGGTCGTCCTCCTTGACGACCTCCACCCAGGCGAGCTGTTCCAGCTGATGCCTGGCCCCCGCGCTGAACAGGCCCTCGACGCCCAACGCCGCCGAGGCGGTCCGGCGCTGCTCCTCGGACTGCGCCGGGGTGGGCGGCGCCGCGGCGCGCTGCTCCTGCCGCCGCTTCGCCCGACCTGCTCGATCTATGGCCATCCGCCCAGGTTAGCCCGGTCGCGGCGGCGTCGGCCGGTGCTGCCGAGAAGACGCCAAGCCGCGCCCGGCGGCCGGCGGGCGCGGGTCAACTAGGCTGCGGATTCGTGCCCGATCCGTACTTTGTCCTGGTCAGCACGGCGGAACTCGCGGATCTGGCGAGCGCGCTGGACGTCGTCGACGACCAGGCCGAGCTCAACCACCGCTACCGCAAGCTGATCGCCGACTCCCGCCAGGTGCTGGCGGCCGAGGAGATCCGCCTCACCCAGGCCCGCGGGCTCGCGAAGCGGCTGATGGTGCTCGTCAAGGCGGCCGGCCCTGACTTCCGCGACGGGCTGCCGGAAACGGCCCGCGCGGCGCTCGACGCGGGCCTGGCCCAGGCCGATGCGCTGGTCTTCCACCCCGAGCCGGACTGAGCGGCCCCCCTGGAATACCGATGACGGCCGGTATGTATTATTTCCTCGCAAGCCAGCGATGCTGGTGCGCACGCCAGGTTGCCCGAGCGGCCAAAGGGAGCTGACTGTAAATCAGCCGGCAATGCCTTCGGAGGTTCGAATCCTCCACCTGGCACTCAGCGAAGATGCCCCTGTGACCGGTCCGGTCGTGGGGGCATCTTCGTTTGCGCTGTTCGTGGCCGGTGCCGGGGACGAGCGCGAATCGACTCCGGCTCGACCGGTCTCCGGTCTGCTGCGTTGGCCGGTAGCGTGTGGCGGCAGAACTTCGCAGCTCGCGCTGCTTCGGCTCAACAGGAGGTAGTCACGTGGCAAACCCGTCCTTCGACGTGGTGAGCAAGGTGGACCACCAAGAGGTGGACAACGCGCTGAACCAGGCGGCAAAGGAACTCGCCAACCGGTTCGACTTCCGCGGCACCGGCTCGAAGATCCAGTGGTCGGGCGAGAACGGCGTGGTGCTGGAGTCGGAGACGGAAGAGCGCTGCAAGGCCGCCATCGAGGTCTTCAAGGAGAAGCTGATCAAGCGCGGCATCTCGCTGAAGGCGCTGGACATGGGTGAGCCGGCCAGCTCCGGTCAGATCTTCCGGGCCACCGGCAAGGTCGTGCAGGGCATCTCGCAGGAGGTCGCGAAGAAGATCTCCAAGAAGATCCGCGACGAGGGCCCCAAGGGAGTCCAGGCCCAGATCCAGGGCGAGCAGCTGCGGGTGTCCGGCAAGAAGAAGGACGACCTGCAGGCCGTGATCCAGCTGCTGAAGTCCGGCGACTTCGACGCCCCGCTCCAGTTCGAGAATTTCCGGTAAACCACCGCTGGAGGACCCAGGTGAAGGGGATCGTGCTGGCGGGCGGCAACGGGACGCGCCTGTATCCGCTGACGCAGGCCGTGTCCAAGCAGCTGCTCCCGGTCTACGACAAACCGATGATCTACTACCCGCTGTCGGTGCTGATGCTGGCCGGCATCCGGGAAGTGCTGCTCATCTCGACCCCGGCCGACATGCCGCTGTTCCGGCGACTTCTCGGGGACGGCTCCCAGTTCGGCATCCGCATCGAGTACGCCGAGCAGGCCCAGCCCAACGGACTCGCCGAGGCGTTCGTGATCGGGGCGGACTTCATCGGCGATGATCCGGTGGCGCTGGTGCTCGGCGACAACATCTTCTACGGGCAGGGCTTCTCCCGGGTTCTCCAGCAGTGCGTTCGCGATCTCGACGGCTGCACCCTGTTCGGCTACCCGGTCCGCGACCCGCAGCGCTACGGCGTCGGCGAGGTGGGCGAGGACGGCCGGCTGGTGTCGATCGTGGAGAAGCCGGCGGAGCCGAAGTCCAACATGGCCATCACCGGCCTGTACTTCTACGACAACGACGTGGTGGGCATCGCCAAGGGGCTGACGCCGTCGGTCCGCGGCGAGCTGGAGATCACCGACGTCAACCTCGCCTACCTGCGGGAGGGCCGGGCGCGGCTGACGCAACTCGGCCGCGGCTTCGCCTGGCTGGACACCGGCACCCACGACTCGCTGGTGGAGGCCTCGCAGTTCGTGCAGGTGCTGGAGCACCGGCAGGGCGTGCGGATCGCCTGCCTGGAGGAGATCGCCCTGCGCATGGGCTACATCTCGGCGGACGAGTGCTTCGAGCTCGGCGCCAAGCTGGCCAAGTCGGGCTACGGCGAGTACGTCATGGACGTCGCCCGCCGCTCCGGCGCCTCAGGCTGACCCGTCCACTCCTCCTCCCACGCAATTTCAATGGAAATCGAAGGTCCGATTTCCATTGAAATTGCGGAAGTTGTCCACAGGAACCCGAGGTTGTCCACAGGTTGCCGCGTGTCGGGGCGCGACACGCCGTTACTGTCCCGCAATTTCCATTTGAGCCTTTTTCATCCTGGTCGGCCCGCAGTCGCGGGTCGTAAAGCTGCACGTCGATGGGTGTCGCATGCGCCGCAGGCGCATAGCCCACCTACGACACTGGCACCGCCGCGGGTTCTCAGAGGTTTCCTGGCGAGGACGGCCCTGACGCCGTGTATTGGGCATACATAAGTCAGGGCACCCACAGTCCAGGGAGCCTCTGAGGTTCCGCTACTCGCACCGCCACGCAGAACGAGGTTGGAAAAGCCTCATTGAAATTGCGTCACCAGGCCGGGGGGAGCTGGTGGCCGGCCATGCCTTCCAGGCGGCGGATGCGGTCGGCCATCGGCGGGTGCGTGGAGAACAGCCTCGCCAACCGCTCGCCGGGGCGGAACGGGTTCGCGATCATCAGGTGCGACTGGGACACCAGCTGGGGCTCCGGTGACAGCGGCGCCAGCTGGGTACCGCGCTCCAGCTTGCGCAGCGCCGACGCCAGCGCCAGCGGATCCCCGGTCAGCTGCGCCCCGGACGCATCGGCCTGGTACTCGCGGGAGCGGCTGACGGCCATCTGCACCACGGCAGCCGCAATCGGGCCCAGCAGCGCCACAAGCAGCATCGCGAACGGATTGGGTCGGTTCTCGTCGTTGCCGCCGAACATGCCGAAGAACATCCCGAAGTTGGCGAGGAACGTCACCACGCTGGCGAGCGCCCCGGCGACGCTGGAGATCAGGATGTCGCGGTTGTAGACGTGCGAGAGCTCGTGGCCGAGCACCGCGCGCAGCTCGCGCTCGTTGAGCAGTTCGAGGATTCCCGACGTGCAGCACACCGCGGCGTTGCGCGGGTTGCGGCCGGTGGCGAAGGCGTTGGGCGCTCGCGTCGGGCTGATGTACAGCGCGGGCATCGGCTGCCGCGCCGAGGTCGCCAGCTCGCGCACGATCCGGTACATGGCCGGTTGCTCGGCCTCCGACACCGGCCGGGCGCGCATCGCGCGCAGGGCCAGGTTGGCCGAGTTGAAGTACGCGTAGCCGTTCATGCCCAACGCCACGAAGAACGCGATGACCAGGCCGGTCCGGCCGAAGATCGACCCGACCAGCAGGACCAGCGCGCTCATGCCGCCGAGCAGCAGAGCGGTCTTCAAACCGTTGACGTGACTGTGCACCGTGCCTGCCTCCGCCCGAGGGCCAGTCCCGGTTCCCCGACCGGGATGGATGGCCTCCCAGAACACCTTTCCACGTAATCCGAAGGTCACCCAGAAAACGACTCGGCGCGAGTCGTAGTTCCGCTGGGCGGATGTGCTGAAGCCAACGTCACCGGAGGGCCGGACCACCGGGCTCGCGGGCTTACCATGGTCAGCTAGTTGAAATCACAACCTTTATCCGGTTCGGGGACCGGAGAACCAGAAGAGGGCACTGAATGATCTTCGCCAGGCTGCGTCGCCGGCACTCGACCAGCAAGGGCACGCCGGCGCGAACCGGTATCTCCGGCGGCTTCCTCCCCCCGACGCCGCTCGACAGCGGCCTGCTGACCTGCCAGGTGCACGACGAGAGCGGCTCGCTGCTGCCCGGCGCGACCGTGACGCTGCTGGACCGGCTGAACCAGCGGTCCGCGCACGGCACCACCGACAGCTACGGCTGCTTCGTCACGTCAATCGCGCCCGGCACCCACAAGATGTCGATCAGCGCGGGCGGCTACCGCCGGTACACCACCCGCGTGGAGGTGCGGGTCAACCAGCAGTGCTCGCTCGGCGGCATCCGCCTGGAGCCGGACGCCTCGCTGGAACTGCCGCGCCCGGGCCGCTACCGGTTCGACCCGTACCACACCGAGATCCGGTTCATCGCCCAGCACATCGGCATGTCCAAGATCCACGGGATGTTCAAGAACTACGACGGCGTGGTGGAGGTGGCGCCGCGGTTCGAGGACTCGCGGATCCAGGTGGCCATCGACGCGGCCAGCATCGAGACCGGTGTGAAGATGCGCGACGACCACCTGCGGTCGGCGGACTTCTTCGACGTGGCCAACCACCCGCGGATCACCTTCACCGGCGACCGGTTCACGCACCTGCGCGCCGATCGCTGGATGATCAGCGGCCGCCTGGCGCTGCGCGGCACCAGCAGCCCGGTGCAGTTGGAGACCACCTACCTGGGCCAGCGGAAGTGGCAGGGGCCGGGCTTCGACGGCGACCTGCGGGTCGCCTGCCACGCGACCGCGACGCTGCGCCGCGAGGACTACTCGGTGAACTGGCAGGCCACCCTGGCGAAGGGCATCGCCGTGGTCGGTCCCACGATCAGCATCGAGCTCGGCGTGCAGGCCGTCCTGGACGAGTAACGAAGAAGGGCGTCGTTGCAGGTCAACGACGCCCTTCGCACCCCGCCCCCTCAGGCGTGGAGTTCCATCGTGCAGCACTTCGGGCCGCCGCCGGACTTCCGGAGCTCGGAGATGTCCAGCAGGACCGGCTCGTAGCCGCGGGCGGCCAGCCGCGCGGCGAGCCCGGTCGCCTCCGCGGGCAGCACCACGTGCCGCCCATCGGAAACCCCGTTCAGGCCGAGGCAGGCGGCGTCGGTGGCGTCGGCGATCACGGCGTCCGGGAACATCCGCTCCAGCACGCGGCGCGACCCGGGCGAGAAGGCATCCGGGAAGTAGGCGATCTGCGCCCGCTCGCCGCGCTCCAGCACGAACAGCGCGGTGTCCAGGTGGTAGTAGCGCGGGTCGACCAGCCGCAGCGAGACCACGGGCACCCCGAGCACCTCCTGGGCCTCCGCGTGCGCTTCCGGATCGGTGCGGAACCCGCTACCCGCCAGCAGCACCCGGCCGGTCCAGGCGAAGTCGCCCTCCGCCTCGTTGATCCGCGACGGCATCACCAGGTTCCGGTAGCCGCGGGTGACGAACCAGCGCCGGAAGTGCTCGGCCTCTGCGGTCCGCTGCGGCGCGCGGAACCGGGCGCCCAGCACCCGGTCGTCGATCACGGTCGCCGAGTTGGCCGCGAACACCATGTCGGGCAGGCCCGGCTGCGGCTCGACCAGCTCGACGACGTGCCCGAGCCGCTCGTAGGTGCGCTTCAGCTCCGTCCACTGGACCATCGCCAGGTCGGCGTCCACCGGCTTGCCCGGGTCCATCCACGGGTTGATCGAGTACTCGACGGTGAAGTACTCGGGCGCGCACATCACGTAGTGGCGCGTGGTGGCCTGGGGCGGCGCGAGGGCCTCAAGAGCCGAATCGGCGGTAACCGTCATGAATCGAAATCTAAGTGTTCTCCTGAACGCCCATCAATAACGCTACGTTCGTTTTTTACGGCAGAATGTTGCGTATGGACGCCTTGGACCAACGAATCATTTCGCGCCTGGTGGCCGACGCCCGGGCGAGCTACGCGGAGATCGGCGCGGAGGTTGGCCTGTCGGCGCCCGCGGTGAAGCGCCGGGTGGACAAGCTGCTGGACCAGGGCGTGCTGCAGGGGTTCACGGCCGTCGTGGACCCGGAGGCGCTGGGCTGGGGCACGGAGGCGTTCGTGGAGGTGCACTGCGACGGCAACGTCCCGGCGCACCGGATCCGCAACGGCCTGGAACCGCTGCCGGAAGTGGTCGCGGCCTACACGGTGTCGGGGCAGGCGGACGCGATCGTGCACCTGCGAGCGGCGAACATCCACCACCTCGAAGAGGCGATGGAGCGGCTGCGGTCGGTCGAGTTCGTGAGCCGGACGGTGTCGACAGTGGTGCTCTCCCGGCTCCTGGAACGCCAGCCCCAACCGGAGTGAGGCGACTGCCCTCGTGAGCGTTTTGGAGCGCCATGGCGGTCCGAAACGCTCACGAGCTTCCCGTGGTGCGCTGGCCGTTCCAGGGCTGGAAACCGGCGATCTCCGCGTCGGCCGGAGTGCGGAACCACACGTCGGCGACGATCTTGTCGTAGGCCGGCGATTCGGGGCTGTGGTACTGCCTCGACGCGGAGTGCCCCTTGATCATCGGCCCCGAGCCGCCCTCCCGCCCAGGCCGCGGCCCGGCGCCGGGCGTCCGCCGCGGCAGCGGCGGCGGCTCCGCCGACCCTTCCGCGCTGGCCGCGCTCTCCGGCCCTCGGTCTGCGACCTTCGGGATCACCTGCGTCGCATCCGCTCCGACCGGTGGCACGTACGGCGTCTCGGCCGCTGCGCCGCTGCGCGGCTCCACGTTCTCGAACAGCGACCGCAGCTGCCCGGACAACCGCGACTCCGTCGCGTCGTCCGCGTCTTCGAGCCGCCCGGAGATCTGCGACTCCTCGGGCTCGGCCTCCGGCCACGCCGAGATGTCGGTCGCGGGCTCCTCCGCCTTCCGCTCCGCGGCCGGCGATTCCACCGGCACTTCCGCGGGCGGCTGCACCGGCTTCACCGACTCCGTCGGCTCGTCCGCATCCGGCTCCTCGGACTTCGGGAACTCAGGCTTCGGGAACTCGGGCTTCGGGGCCTCAGCCGCCGATGGCACTCGCGGCTGCACCGCGGTCACGGCGGCGTCGGCCTGGTCGACCCCGTTCACGCGTTCGTCCCACTGGCGGAACCACTCGCTGTCCGAGTCGGACCGCTCGGGATTGGCCTTCTCCGGCGCCACCCAGGCGCGCGGGGCCCGGCCCCAGTCGCCGACCTCGGGGTCGTCCGGCCGCTCCCAGCGCGGCGGCGCGGGTTGCAGCAGGTCCAGCGGGGCTTCGGCGACGGCCGGCTCGTCCTGCTCGTACAGGTACTCGCCCTCCGGGTAGCCGGCGCTGAGTTCGGCCAGTTGCCTGCGCAGCGGGCGGACGAAGAGCAGCCAGGTGATCAGCGCACCCAATGCGAACGCGGCGAGGCTCCACAGCCACACCTGGGTGAACAGCCAGGTGATCACGAGAGATGTCCCTCCTCAGGGCTCCAGCAGCGCCGCCAGTTCTCCGGGGATACCTATCACGCGGCACCCCGGCCGCGGACCAGCTTGCCCGGCTCGTGACACACGCGGGTGGTGCTTGCACAACTTTCCGGGCACGTGTGCTTCTTCTTCGAAGCGGCGCAGCCGCTTGGCCCACCCAAGCAACTCGCACCGCCGCGGGGTTCTCCCGGCGAGGACAGCCCCGGCGTGGTTGCACAGTGAGAAGGCCGCAGCAACTCCCTCAGGGGCCGCCCGCCACGCAGAACAAGCCTGGAAACAGGTTCAGCCGGCGATCAGCGGGTGCGCGCCACCACGTAGTCGACCAGCATCGACAGCGCTTCGCGGGCCGGGACGTCGGGCAGCGACGCGAGTTCCTTGCGGGCGTCGTCGGCGTACTCGTCCAGGGTGGCGCGGGTCCGCGCGAGCCCGCTGGACCCGCGCAGCAGCTCCAGCGCCTCGTCGACCTCGGCGTCCTCGCTCAGCGGCCGGGACAGCAGGTCGCGCAGCCGAGGGGAGGTCTCCGCGTCCGCCAGCGCGTACAGCATCGGCAGCGTCCGGACGCCCTCGCGGAGGTCGGTGCCCGGGGTCTTGCCCGATTCCTTGGCCGGCGAGGCGATGTCGATGATGTCGTCGGAGATCTGGAAACCGGTGCCGATGATCCGGCCGATCCGTTCCAGGGCGTCGATCGTCGCCTCGTCCGCGCCGGAGAACCAGGCGCCGAACCGCCCGGCGGTGGCGATCAGCGATCCGGTCTTCTCGAAGATCACCTTCAGGTAGAACTCGACCGCGTCCTCGTCCTCGCCGACCCCGACGGTCTCCCGCATCTGACCGGTGACCAGCGCCTCGAAGGTGCCCGCCATCTCCCGGACCGCGGCGCCGCCCAGATCGGCGATCAGCCGGGACGCCTGGGCGAACAGGAAGTCACCGGTCAGGATCGCCACCGAGTTGTCCCAGCGGGCGTTGGCGCTGGTCGCGCCGCGCCGCATGGTCGCCTCGTCCATCACGTCGTCGTGGTAGAGCGTGGCGAGGTGGATCATCTCGATCACCGCGGCGGACTTGATCACCTCGTCCGCGGCGGGGTTGCCGAACTGCGCGGCCAGCAGCGTGAACAGCGGCCGGAACCGCTTGCCGCCCGCGTCCACCAGGTGCAGCGAGGTGCGGGTGGCGAACTCGAGGTCACTGCGCACGGATTCGCGCAGGAGCCGCTCCACCCGGTCCATGCCCTGCCGCACCGAGTCGGCCAACGCCTCGTCGGCGATGTCGACGAACCCGCCCAATCCACCCGCGGACAGGTCGTTGATCGGGTCACCCGCTGACTTGCTCACGTCACCGTCGCCTTCGCTCCCCCGGTTCGCCCTACGGGCGAGCACTCTACGACACGAAGCCGCCGACGTTCGCCCAGTCCAGCGCCAAAGTCGGCAGCACGCCCAGCAACAGCGTGACGACCACACCGAGCGTGATCGCCGCTGTCGTGAACGCACCCGGCACGCTGACGGTGGGGCCGTCCTCGGCGGGTTCGCTGAAGTACATCAGCACGATGACACGAAGGTAGAAGAAGGCGGCAACCGCACTGGCCACCAGGGCCACCACCACCAGCGGTGCCATGCCGTCGGCCAGCGCCGCCTCGAACACCACGAACTTCCCGACGAAACCGCTAGTCAGCGGGATGCCGGCGAGGGCGAACAACAGGAAGGTGAACACCCCTGCGACCAGCGGAGAACGCTTCGCCAGCCCCGCCCAGTCCGAAAGGTGAGTTGCCTCACCATCGGCGCGCCGCACCAGGCTGATCACCCCGAACACGGCGATCGTCGTGAACCCGTAGGCCAGCAGGTAGAACAGCGTGGCGGACAGGCCGCGACCGGTCAGCGCCAGCGAGCCGATCAGCATGAACCCGGCGTGCGCGACGGACGAGTAGGCGATCATCCGCTTGATGTCGCGCTGCGTCAGGCCGAGCACCACGCCGATGACCATCGAGGCGATCGCGACGGCCCACAGCACGCCGCGCCACTCCCAGCTGGACGCCTGGAACGCGACTTGCAGCACCCGCAGGATCCCGCCGAACGCGGCGACCTTGGTGCAGGCGGCCATGAAGGCGGTGACCGCGGTCGGGGCGCCCTGGTAGACGTCCGGGGTCCAGGTGTGGAACGGGCCGACCGAGGCCTTGAACAGCAGGCCCACCAGCAGCAGGCCGAGCCCGGCGAACAGCAGCGTGTCCGAGCGGTCCGAACCGGCGGTGGCGTCCGCGATCGCCTGCAGCTTCACCGAACCCGCGTAGCCGTAGAGCAGGGCCAGGCCGTACAGGAAGAACGCCGAAGCGAACGCGCCGAGCAGGAAGTACTTGACCGCCGCCTCCTGCGACAGCAGCCGCCGGCGCTTGGCCAGCCCGCACATCAGGTACAGCGGCAGGCTCAGCACCTCGAGCGCGATGAACATCGTCAGCAGGTCGTTCGCCGCGCAGAACACCATCATCCCGCCGAGCGAGAACAGGGCGAGCGGGAAGACCTCCGTGCGCATCCCCGCGACACCGGCGGCCGCGCGGGTCATCGCGCCCGGCCCATCGGTCGCCCGCGACTCGGCGACGAACGCGCCGCCCGGCTCCACCGAGCGGTCCGCGATCAGCAGGATCGCGCCCAGGCCGAGCGCGAGGAGCGTGCCCCAGAGGAACAGCGTGGGCGGGTCGATCGCGAGGGTGTCGGACAGCGTGGTCACGCCGGTGCTGCCGGAGCGGGCGTACACCGCCAGCGCCACCCCGGCGACGACGATCGCCACCAGGCTCAGCCCGACCTGGACCGACCAGCGCTGGTGCCGCGGCAGGAACGCCTCGACGAGGATCGCCAGGCAGGCCGCGCCGAGGATCACCAGGACCGGCGCGATGGCCGCGTAGTCGATCGGCGGGATCTCCACGGGCGGGAGCTGCGCGAAGGCAGCCGGCCCCTGCGTCAAAGCACCCACTGTCAGTTACCTCCCTGCGAGGTCACGGGGTCGGTGACGCCGACCTCGCTCATGGTTGCCGCGACCGACGGGTTGATCACGTCCAACACCGGCTTCGGGTAGAAGCCCAACGCGAGCACCAGCACGATCAGCGGGGTCAGCACCGCGATCTCGCGGGCGCCGAGGTCGGCCACCCGCAGCCGGTGCGCGCCCGGCTTGTTCGGGTCGGTCACCGCGCCCGGGCCGCCGGCGGTGCCCAGCAGCGCGTCGCCGCGCACCGGGCCCTGCATCGTCCGCTGGTACAGCCAGAGCACGTAGACGGCGGCCAGCACCATGCCGATGGTGGCGAGCACCGTGTAGACCGGCTGCGTCTGGAACGCGCCGACCAGCACCAGGAATTCGCTGATGAACGAGTTCGTGCCCGGCAGCGACAGGGTGCTCAGCCCGGCGATCAGCAGCGTGCCGGCCAGCAGCGGCGCCACCTTCGCCATGCCGCCGTAGTCGGCGATCCGGGTGGAGCCGCCGCGCGCGATCACCATGCCGATCACCAGGATCAGCATGCCGGTCGCGATGCTGTGGTTGATCATGTACGACACCGCGCCCACCTGCGCCTGCGAGGTGAACGCGAAGATGCCCAGCGCGATGAAGCCGAAGTGCGCGATCGACACGTAGGCGATGAAGCGCTTGAGGTCGGTCTGGCCGAAGGCCTGCAGCGAGCCGTAGAGCACGCCGATCACCGCGAGCACCAGCACCAGCGGGGCGAGCAGCTTCGACGCCTCCGGCGTGAGCGGCAGGCTGTAGCGCAGGAAGCCGAAGGTGCCGACCTTGTCGAGCACGCCGACGACGATCACCGCCACGCCGATCGGCGCCTGCTGCGCCGCGTCCGGCAGCCAGGTGTGGAACGGGATCAGCGGGGCCTTGATGGCGAACGCGGTGAAGAACCCGAGGAACAGCCACACCTGCACGCTGGTCGGCGCTTCGGAGAGCACCGGCACCAGCGTCGCCCAGTCGAAGGTGCCGGTGCCGGTGACCTCTGCGCTGTAGACGTACGCGCCGAGCGCCGAGGCCAGCATGATCAGGCCGCCGAGGAAGGAGTACAGGAAGAACTTCACCGCGGCGTAGGTGCGCTTCTCGCCGCCGTAGCCGCCGATGAGGAAGTACATCGGGATCAGCATGATCTCGAAGAGCACGTAGAACAGGAACAGGTCGGTCGCGGCGAACACCGCCACCGTCAGGGCCTGCTCCAGCAGCAGCAGCGAGAAGAAGCCGCCGTGGGTGCGCCCGGCGGGCAGCCGCTCGCCCCAGCTGTAGCCGAGCACCAGCGGGGTGAGCAGCGCGATCACCGCGATCATCACCAGCGCGATGCCGTCCACGCCGAACGAGAGCCGGATGTCGAACGCCGGGATCCACTCCACCGAGCTGGTGAGCTGCAGCCGCGGACCCGCCGGGTCGTAGGCGGCCCACGCGGCGAGCGCGATCACCAGCTCCACCAGGGAGAACCCGAGCGCGGTCCACTTGGCCACCGGCGCGTTGCCGCGCAGCAGCGCCACCACCACCGACCCGACGATCGGCAGCAGGATCAGTGCGAGGAGCAGGGTCATCGGATCTCCTCCCGGAGCTCACTCGGCCAACCGAGTCCACAGTGGACGTGCAGTTTCAATTGAAACCGCGGCCCGGATCCCCGGGGCGACCGCGGTTTCAATTGAAACCGCGGTCCGGGGCGCAGCCAGGTCGTCATGTCGGGATCCCCACTGCCATCAGGGCGGCGATCACCAGGATTCCGCCGAAGAGCATGGACAGGGCGTAGGACCGGACGAAACCGGTCTGCAGCCGGCGCAGGCGGCCGGAGCTGAAGCCGAGGAATCCGGCGATGCCGTTGACCGCGCCGTCGACGCCCTTGCGATCCACGGTGACCAGTCCGCGCGTCAGGCCGAACGTCGGCCGCACCGCCAGGGCGTTGTTCAGCGCGTTGCCGCCCAGGTCCGCGCGGGCCGCGCGGACGATCGGCGAAACCCGCTCCGGGCGCTCCACCGGCACCGGCTTGCGCCCGACCACCAGCCAGGCGATCAGCGCGCCCAGCGCGGACAGCGCGACGGTCAGCACCGGGATCAGCGCGTGCGGGATCGCGGTGTGCTCGGCCTCGTGCAGCTCGCCCAGCGACGGCGCCAGGAATCCGACCAACCGGTCGCCGCCGGCGAGGAACATGCCCGCCGCGACCGAACCGATGGCCAGCACGATCATCGGCGCGGTCATCACCGCGGGCGACTCGTGCGGGTGGAAGTCCTTGCCGTTGCTCGCCTTCAGGTTCTCCCAGCGCTTCGCGCCGAAGAACGTCATCAGCACCAGGCGGGTCATGTAGAACGCGGTGATCGCCGCGCCCAGCATCGCCGCGCCGCCGAACACCCAGCCGCGCCAGCCCTCCTGGCCGAACGCCGCCTCGATGATCGCGTCCTTCGAGTAGTACCCGGACAGGAACGGGAAGCCGATCAGCGCCAGGTAGCCGAGCCCGAAGGTGGCGAAGGTGATCGGCATGAACCGGTAGAGGCCGCCGAACTTGCGCATGTCGACCTCGTCGTTCATGCCGTGCATCACCGAACCGGCGCCGAGGAACAGCCCGGCCTTGAAGAAGCCGTGGGTGAGCAGGTGCATGATGCCCAGCGCGTACCCGGCCGGCCCGAGCCCGACGGCCAGCATCATGTAGCCGATCTGGCTGACCGTGGAGTACGCCAGGACCTTCTTGATGTCGTCGTAGGCGCAGCCGATGATGCAGCCGACCAGCAGCGTCACCGCACCGACGATGGTGACGGCCAGCTGCCCGCCGGGCGAAAGCGTGAACAGCGGGTTGGACCGCGCGATCAGGTACACGCCCGCGGTGACCATCGTCGCCGCGTGGATGAGCGCGGACACCGGGGTCGGGCCCTCCATGGCGTCCGGCAACCACGCCTGCAGCGGCACCTGGCCGGACTTGCCGCAGGCGCCCAGCAGCAGCAACAGCGTGATGGCCAGCAGCACGCCCGGCGTGAGCTCACCGGCGCGGGCGAAGACCTCGGTGAACTGCGTGGTGCCGAGGTTGGCGAACAGCAGGAAGATCGCCAGCGCCAGCCCGACGTCGCCGACGCGGTTCATCACGAACGCCTTGGTCGCCGCCGCGGCCGCCGACGGCCGGCCCTGCCAGAAGCCGATCAGCAGGTACGACGCGAGACCGACGCCCTCCCAGCCGAGGTACAGGGTCACGAAGCTGTTGCCCAGCACCAGGACCAGCATCGCCGCGACGAACAGGTTGAGGTAGGCGAAGAACCGGCGGCGTTCGGTGTTGTCCCGCCCGGTGCGGCCTTCCTGGTCGTGCGACATGTAGCCGATCGAGTAGACGTGGATCAGCGAGCCGACGCCGGTGATCAGCAGCACGAACACCATCGACAGCGGGTCGATCCGGAGCCCGAAGTCGACCTGCAGCGCGTTCACCGGGATCCACGAGAACATGTGCAGTTCCCGCACCTGGCCGCTCTCCGGCATCCCGGCGATGGAGCTGAACAGCAGCAACCCGTACACGAACGACGCGATCACGGTGGCGCAGCCGAGGATGTGGCCCCAGCCGTTGGCCCGGCGCCCGGCGACGAGCAGGATCAGCGCGCCCAGCGCCGGGAACCCGACCAGCAGCCAGGCGTTCTGCTGGATCGCGCCGGCAGCGCTGACCACGTCCGGGTTGGTCCCGGTCAGGAAGGCCCCGGAATTCATCGCCGCGGTAATCGTATTTGCCGTCACCACGCGCCCTCTCAGTACTTCAGCAGGTTTGCGTCATCGACCGAGGCCGAGCGACGCGTCCGGAAGATCGACATGATGATGGCCAGGCCGACCACCACCTCGGCCGCGGCGACGACCATCACGAAGAAGGCCATGACCTGCCCGTGCACCGAACCCTCGATGCGAGCGAAGGTCACCAGCGTCAGGTTGACCGCGTTGAGCATCAGCTCGACGCACATGAACACCACGATCGCGTTGCGCCGCACCAGCACCCCGACGGCGCCGATGGTGAACAGCAACGCCGACAGCAGCAGGTAGTAGGTGGGGGTCACTGCCGGACCTCCTCGGAGGAGACGTGCTCGGACTCGTGGCCGTTGTTCTGGTGGGCCCCGTTCCCGTTGGTCTGCGGCGGCTTCTGCTCGGGCACCGGGGGCGTCTCCTCGTGGTGCCCGCCGGTCAGCGCGTGCGGGTCGGGCGCCGGCTCCTGGCCTGCGACCGCGCGCCGCTCGTCGCCGAGCCGGTCCGCGGGCAGGTTCTCCAGCAGCTCGGACAGCGACTCCGGCGCCACCGAGCCGTCGGGCAGCAGCGCCGGGACGGCGACCGAGTTGGCCGTCGCGTACACGCCGGGCCCGGGCAGCGGCGACGGGCGGGAGCCGCGGAACCGGGCTTCGGCCCGCTCCTTCTGGCTCAGCCGCGGGCCGCGGCCCTTGCCGCCGTAGGCCAGCACCATCGCGCCCACCGCGGCGGTGATCAGCAGCGCCGAGGTCAGCTCGAACGGGAACAGGTAGTCGGTGAAGATCAACCGGCCGAGGCCGCCGGCGCCGCCGCCGGTCGGCGTCCAGGGGTTCAGCGGCGCGGCGGGCGTCACCTCGGCCAGCGCCCGCGCCAGGCCGGACACCAGCAGGGCCGCCAGGCCGATGCCGCCGATCCCGGCCCACAACCGCTGCCCGCGCAGGACCTCGACCACCGAGTCGGACGAGTCGCGGCCGACCATCATCAGCACGAACAGGAACAGCATCATGATCGCGCCGGTGTAGACGATGATCTGCGTGAACCCGAGGAACGGTGCGCTCTGCGCCATGTAGAGCACGCCCAGGCACAGCATCGTCAGCACCAGCCACAGCGCGGAGTGCACCGCGTTGCGGGCGAACACCATGCCCAGCGCGCCGACCAGCGCCAGCGGTCCGAGCACCCAGAAGGCCACCGTCTCGCCGGTGCCCACCACGCCGCTGGGCGCCTGAGCGAGGAACTGCACCGCTTCGATGGTCATCTCCCGGCCTCCTCGTGCCCGGACTCGACCGTCTGCTCCGCCGGAACCCCTCGCTGCTGGGCCAGTTCCGGCCCGCGCACGTAGTAGTCCTGCTCGTCGTTGCCGAGCCGCATCGGGTGCGGCGGCTGCTCCATGCCGGGCAGCAGCGGCGCCAGCATGTCCGCCTTGGTGTAGATCAGGTCCTGGCGGTTGTCGTCGGCGGTCTCGTACTCGTTGGTCATCGTCAGCGCGCGCGTCGGACAGGCCTCGATGCACAACCCGCAGCCGATGCAGCGCAGGTAGTTGATCTGGTAGTCCTTGCCGTAGCGCTCACCGGGCGAGTACCTGGCCTCGTCGGTGTTGTCGCCGCCCTCCACGAAGATCGCGTCGGCCGGGCACGCCCACGCGCACAGCTCGCAGCCGACGCACTTCTCCAGCCCGTCCGGGTGCCGGTTGAGCTGGTGGCGGCCGTGGAACCGGGGCGCCGGGATCTTCTTGACCTCGGGGTACTCCTCGGTGACGACCTTCTTGAACATGGTCGAGAAGGTGACGCCGAAGCCCTTGATCGGATCAAACATTCCCATGAGGCGCCTCCTCGCCTTCCGGACCCGCGACCTCGCCCGCAGTGCGGTCGGCACCGCTGTGCACCGGGGTGCGGCGCGGCGGGGTCTCGGGGACTTGCAGGTCCAGCGGCGGAACGGGGTATCCGCTGCCGGCCAGTGGGATCTCGTCGGCGTCCTTGGCCGGTTTGCGGTCCGGGATCAGGAACGTCGCCGCCAGCAGGATCGCGATCACGATGCCGCCGCCGATGAGGAACTGCTGCGAGCTGACCGCTTCCTCGTTGCGCAGCGCCCGGATCACGGTGACCGCGATGATCCACAGCAGGCTGAGCGGGACCAGGAACTTCCAGCCCAGGTTCATGAACTGGTCGTAGCGCAGGCGGGGCAGCGTGCCGCGCAGCCAGATGAAGAAGAACAGGAACGCCACCGTCTTGCCGAGGAACCACAGCGCCGGCCACCAGCCGGTGTTGAGCACCCCGTCGCCGATCAGCGACAGCGGCCACGGCGCGTGCCAGCCGCCGAGGAACAGCGTGGTCGCCAGCGCCGAGACGGTGACCATGTTGATGTACTCGGCGAGGAAGAACAGCGCGAACTTCAGCGACGAGTACTCGGTGTGGAACCCGCCGACCAGCTCCGACTCCGCCTCCGGCAGGTCGAACGGGGCGCGGTTGGTCTCGCCGACCATGGACACCACGTAGACCACGAAGCTGAACGGCAGCAGGAGGAAGAACCAGCCGTCCTTCTGCGCCTCGACGATGCCCGAGGTGGACAGCGTGCCCGCGTACATGATCACCGCGACGAACGACAGGCCCATCGCGATCTCGTAGGAGATCACCTGCGCCGCCGAGCGCAGCGAGCCCAGCAGCGGGTACGGCGAGCCGGAGGCCCAGCCGGCCAGCACGATGCCGTAGACGCCGATGGAGGCGCAGGCCAGCACGACCAGCAGGCCGACCGGCAGGTCCACCAGCTGCAACGCGGTGGGCTCGCCGAAGATGGTGACCTCGGGGCCGATCGGGATCACCGAGAACGACACCAGCGCGGGCGTCGCGGAGATCACCGGGGCCAGGAAGTACACCCACTTGTCGGCCAGCACCGGCCGGATGTCTTCCTTGAAGGCCAGCTTCAGGCCGTCCGCCAGCGATTGCAGGATCCCGAACGGGCCCGCCCGGTTGGGGCCGGGCCGGTGCTGCATCCGCCCGATCACCCGGCGCTCCGCCCAGATCGTCAACAGCGTCATGACGACCAGGAAGACGAAGATCGCGAGGACCTTCAGCAGGATCAGCCAGAGCGGATCGTCGGCGAGCAGTTCCGCGGTTCTGGTCATGCTCTCCCCCCGTCGAGGTGGGTCGTGCCGCCGTGGCCGTTTCCGGCGGCGGGAGACATCGCCGTGGTGGCGGCGATGTCGACGACCGCGCCGTGGCCGACGCCCAGCGTCCGGTGCACCTTCGAGGCACCGGAGTCGGCGGGCAGCCACACCACGTCGTCGGGCATTTCGGCGAGCTCCGCCGCGAGCACGATCGCGCCCTTGGCGGTGCTGATCTCGATGCGCTGCCCGGCGCCGAGCCCGATCCGCTGCGCGGTGCCCGGCGAGAGCACCGCGACGGTGCGCCGCGCGGTGCCGGCCAGGTTCGGCTCGTCGGACTGCATCGATCCGTTGTCCAGCAGCTGCCGCCAGGTCGCCAGCACCGCCTGCCCCGCGCCAGGGCTCGGCGCCGCCGCGGGCGGCTCGTCCGGTGCGGGCAGCCCCGCGCCGAGGTGCGGCCCGACGCGTTCGAGCTCGGCGAGCGCGGCGGCCGGGGTCTGCGTGAACAGGTCCACGTCCATCTCCACCGCGAGGGTGTCCAGCACCCGGCAGTCCGGCAGCGCGCCGGTGCCCTCGATGGTGGTGCGGAACTCGCGGTGGCGGCCTTCCCAGTTCAGGTAGCTGCCGGCCTTCTCGGTGCTCGGCGCGATGGGCAGCACGACGTCGGCGTGCTCGGTGACCGCGCTCGGCCGCAGCTCCAGGCTGACCACGAAGCCCACGCGGCGCAGCGCCTTCTCGGCGAGCGCCGGGTCGGGCAGGTCGTTGGGGTCGACGCCGCCGACGACCAGCCCGGAGAGGTCTCCGGCGGCCGCCGCGGCGAGGATTCCGGTGACGTCGCGGCCGGCGCGGGCGGGCAGGGCGGCCGGGGCGAGGCCCCAGTGCCGCTCCAGCTCGGCGCGGGCTTCGGCGTCGGCCACCGGGCGTCCGCCCGGCAGCAGCGTCGGCAGGACGCCGACCTCGATCGCGCCGCGCTCACCGGCGCGGCGGGGGATCCATGCGACGCTCACCCCGGTCCGCTGCGCGGTGCGCAGGATCTCCGAGTACAGCCCGGGTACCTCCGCGGCGCGCTCGCCGACGAGGAGTACCGCCCCCGGCTGCCGCAGCGCCTCGTCCACATCGGACGGGAGCTCGCGCAGCGCCGCGGCTTCGCCGCCGGGCACGCACGGCACCAGCTCCCCGGTGCGCACCGGCCCGCCGTCGTGCACGATGACCGTCGTCTTCTCCACGCCCGGCGAGACCCACGGCGCCACGTGGAACACCTTGGTGCCGCGCTTGCGGGCCGCCTTGCGCAGCCGCAGGAAGACGATCGGCGATTCCTCTTCCGGTTCGAACGCCACGCACAGCACCGCGGGCGCGGACTCCAGGTCCCGGTAGGTGACGCCGTTGCCCGGGCTGGTGCCGACCACAGTGGACTCCAGGAACCGCAGCTCCTCGTCGGAGTGCGGCCGGGCCCGGTAGTCGATGTCGTTGGTGCGCAAGGCGATCCGCGCGAACTTCGCGTAGGCGTAGGCGTCCTCGACCGTCAGCCGCCCGCCGGGCAGCACCCCGACACCTTCGGCGTCACGCGCCTCGGCGAGCCCCTTCGCGGCCGCCTGCAGCGCCTCGGTCCAGGACGCGGGCCGCAGCTCGCCGTTCTCCCGGATCAGCGGCCGGGTGATCCGGTCGTTGGCGGTGGCGTAGCGGAAGGCGAAGCGGCCCTTGTCGCAGATCCACTCCTCGTTGACCTCCGGGTCGTCGCCCGCCAGCCGCCGCATCACCTTGCCGCGCCGCCAGTCGTTGCGGATCTCGCAGCCGGACGCGCAGTGCTCGCACTGGCCGGGCGTCGACACCAGGTCGAACGGCCGGGACCGGAACCGGTAGGCCGCGCTGGTCAGCGCCCCGACCGGGCAGATCTGGATGGTGTTGCCGGAGAAGTAGCTCTGGAACGGCTGCTGCTCGCCGATGCCGATCTGCTGCAGCGCCCCGCGCTCCAGCAGCTCGATGAACGGATCGCCCGCCACCTGCTTCGAGAACCGGGTGCAGCGCTGGCAGAGCACGCAGCGCTCCCGGTCCAGCAGCACCTGCGAGGAGATCGGCACCGGCTTGGCGAAGGTCCGCTTGGTGTCGTGGAAGCGGGACTCCGCCCGGCCGTGCTTCAACGCCTGGTTCTGCAGCGGGCACTCGCCGCCCTTGTCGCAGACCGGGCAGTCCAGCGGGTGGTTGATCAGCAGCAGCTCCATCACGCCCTGCTGCGCCTTGTCCGCCACCGGCGAGGTCTGCTGCGTCTTGACCACCATGCCGTCGGCGACGGTCATCGTGCAGGACGCCTGCGGCTTCGGCATCGGCCGCCCGCCCATCTCGACCTCGACGAGGCACTGGCGGCAGGCCCCGGCCGGGTCGAGCAGCGGGTGGTCGCAGAACCGCGGGATGGTGATGCCCATCCGCTCCGCGGTCCGGATCAGCAGCTCGCCCTTGGGCGCCACGACCTCGATGCCGTCGATGGTCAGGCGGACGTACCCCTCCGGTACCGGACGGGTCTCGGCTTCTGGTGCCACGGTCATCGGGCCGCTCCTACCAGTGCGGACTCAGCGGTCTTGTTCTTCTCACACAGCGCGAGGAACTCCTCGCGGAAGTACTTGATGCCGCTGACGATCGGGCTGACCGCGCCGTCGCCGAGGGCGCAGAACGAGCGGCCGAAGATGTTGTCGCACACGTCGAGGAGGGTTTCGATGTCCTCCTCGGTGCCGTGCCCGTCGACCATCCGCTCCAGCACCTGCGCCAGCCAGTACGTGCCCTCCCGGCACGGCGTGCACTTGCCGCAGGACTCGTGCTCGTAGAACTGGGTCCACTTCATCACGGCCCACGGCACCGACACCGTCTCGTTGAACACCATCACCGCGGTGGTGCCCAGCATCGACCCGGCCTCGGCCGCGCCCTCGAAGTCCAGCGGCACGTCCAGGTGCTCGGCGGTGAACATCGGGGTCGACGAGCCGCCCGGCGTCCAGAACTTCAGCGGGATGCCGTCCTTCATGCCGCCCGCCAGCTCTAGCAGCTCGCGGAGCGTGGTGCCCAGCGGAGCCTCGTACTGGCCGGGCCGCTCGACGTGCCCGGAGATCGAGTAGATCTTCGGGCCGGGCGACTTCTCGGTGCCCATCTTGCGGAACCACTCGGCGCCGCCGTTGACGATGAAGGGCACCGAGGCGATCGTCTCGACGTTGTTCACCGTGGTCGGGCAGGCGTAGAGCCCGGCGGCGGCCGGGAACGGCGGCTTCAGCCGCGGCTGCCCGCGCTTGCCCTCCAGCGAGTCGAGCAGTGCGGTCTCCTCGCCGCAGATGTAGGCGCCCGCGCCGGCGTGCACCACGATGTCCAGGTCGAAGCCCGAGTCCAGGATGTTCTTGCCGAGGTACCCGGCCTGGTAGGCCTCGTGGACCGCGTTGTTCAGCCGCCGGATCGGGTGCAGCGCCTCGCCGCGCACGTAGATCATGCAGTGGTTGGCGCGCATCGCGTAGCTGGCGATGATGCAGCCCTCGATCAGCGAGTGCGGGTCGGCCATCATCAGCGGGATGTCCTTGCAGGTGCCCGGCTCGCCCTCGTCGGCGTTGATGACGAGGTAGTGCGGCTTGACCGGGTCCTTGGGCATGAAGCTCCACTTGACCCCGGCCGGGAACCCGGCGCCGCCGCGGCCGCGCAGCCCGGCGCCCTTGACCAGCTCGATCAGCTGGTCGGGGTGCGCCTTCAGGGCCTTGCGCAGAGCGGTGTAGCCCTCCAGCTGCTCGTAGGTGCGCAGCGTCCAGGAGGTCGGCGACAGCCACCGCTTCGTCAGTACCGGGGTCACCGGGCTGGTGCTGGGTTCGGTCATGGCCACCCTCACTTCTTCTCCGGCAGCGGCGGGAGTTCCGCGTCGTCGGGCATGCTCGGCGCGGTCCAGCCGCGCTCGTTGGCCAGCTGCGCGCCGCGCATCGTCTCGACCGCCGCCGACGGCCCGGCCACAGTGGACTCGAGGTCGTCGAAGAAGCCCGCCAGCTGGCGCTCCGCGCCGCGGAAGTCGGAGAGCGCGGGACCGCGCGTCGGCGCCGGCTTCTCCCCGCGCTGCAGGGCCTTCACGAGCTCCAGCGCCTGCTCCGGCGTCTGGTTGTCGAAGTACTCGTAGTTGACCTGCAGCACCGGGGCCAGGTCGCACGCGGCGAGGCACTCGGCGTGCTCCAGGGTGATCGAGCCCTCTTCACCCGGCGTGCCGGCAGTTTCGTTGTGCCCGACGCCGAGGTGCTCGCCGACCTTCCGGTAGATCTCGTCGCCGCCGAGCGCCGCGCACATGGTGTTGGTGCAGATGCTCACCAGGTGCTGGCCGCAGGGCTTGCGCTTGTACATGGTGTAGAACGTCGCGACGGCGCTGACCTCCGCAGTGGACAGTGCCAGCTGCTCCGCGCAGAACTGGATTCCCGCGGCGCTGACGTGCCCCTGCACCGACTGCACCAGGTGCAGCATCGGCAGCAGCGCCGACCGGGACTCCGGGTAGCGCGCGATGATCTGCTTCGCGTCGGCCCGCACGTCCTCGCCGAACACCGACGTGTCAGCGGTTTCGTGAACCGCCTCTTCCGTCGTGGTGAACTCGAACTGCTCGGTCATCGATCCACCCCGCCCATCACCGGGTCGATGGAGGCGACCGACGCGATCGCGTCCGCCACCAGTCCGCCCTCGACCATGGCAGGCATCGCCTGCAGGTTCACGAAACTCGGTTCCCGCACGTGCACCCGCATCGGCCGGGTGCCGCCGTCGGAGACCACGTGGTAGCCGAGCTCGCCGCGCGGCGACTCGATCGGCACGTACACCTGGCCCGGCGGCACGTCGAAGCCCTCGGTCACCAGCTTGAAGTGGTGGATCAGCGACTCCATCGACTGACCCATGATCTTGCGGACGTGCTCCAGCGAGTTGCCCATGCCGTCCGGGCCGATGCTCAGCTTCGCCGGCCAGGCGATCTTCGCGTCCTCCACCATGTGCGGACCGGGCTCGAACTTGTCCAAGCACTGCCGGATGATCTTCAGCGACTGGTGGATCTCCTCCAGCCGCAGCAGGTACCGGGCGTAGCAGTCGGCGTCGGTGCTGGTGGGCACCTCGAAGTCGTACTCCTCGTAGCCGCAGTACGGCTGGATCTTGCGCAGGTCCCAGGCGAGCCCGGCGGAGCGCAGCAGCGGGCCGGTGACGCCGAGCTGCAGGCAGCCGTCCAGCGGCAGGTACCCGACGTCCTTCAGCCGCTGCTTCCAGATCGGCTGGCCGGTGAACAGCTTGTCGTAGTCCGGCAGCCGCTTGTCCATCACCTGGATGAAGTTCAGGATCTTCTCCCGGTAGTCCGCCGGGAGGTCCTGGGCGACGCCGCCGGGCCGGATGAACGCGTGGTTCATCCGCAGGCCGGTCAGGTACTCCAGCAGGTGCAGGACCTCTTCGCGCTCGCGGAAGCCGTAGGTCATGCCGGTGGTCGCGCCCAGCTCCATCGCGCCGGTGGCCAGGAACACGAGGTGCGAGGAGATCCGGTTGAGCTCCATCAGCAGCACCCGGAACACCTGCGCCCGCCGCGGCGCCTCGATGCCCAGCAGCTTCTCCACCGCCATGCAGTAGGCGGCCTCGTTGTGCAGCGGCGCCAGGTAGTCCATCCGCGTCACGAACGTGACGCCCTGCGTCCAGGTGCGGTACTCGGTGTTCTTCTCGATCCCGGTGTGCAGGTAGCCGATCACCGAACGGGCCTTGGTGACCGTCTCGCCCTCCAGCTCCAGCACCAGCCGCAGCACGCCGTGGGTCGACGGGTGCTGCGGGCCGAGGTTGATGACGACCCGCTCCTCGCCGGCCGTCTCGTCGATGAACTCGTCCCAGTCGCCGCCGGTGACGGTGTAGACCCGGCCCTCGGTGGTCTCCCTCGACTCCGCCTCGCCCGGCTGGGCGTGCGGGTCGCCGAGGCCGGTGTCGGCCAGTGGTTCGGTAGTCATCTCCAGCACCTCTCCGCGGTGTGCTGCGGTCCTCGGACCGCAATTTCAATGGAAATCGAAGCTCCGATTTCCATTGAAATTGCGGAAAACCCACGCCGCCCGGCCATCACGAGTACGCCCTGCGCTGGTCCGGCGGTGGGATCTCGGCGCCCTTGTACTCCACCGGGATCCCGCCGAGCGGGTAGTCCTTGCGCTGCGGGTGGCCGTCCCAGTCGTCCGGCATCAGGATCCGGGTCAGGGCCGGGTGTCCGTCGTAGACGATGCCGAACATGTCCCAGGTCTCGCGCTCCTGGAAGTCGGCTGTCGGGTACACCGGCACGACGGAAGGAACGTGCGGGTCGTCGACCTCCAGCGCGACGTCCAACCTGATCCGGTGCCGGTAGGTCATCGACGTCAGGTGGTACACCGAGTGCAGCCGCTGCGGCACGTCCGGGCCGTAGTCCACACCCGACACCGAGCTGCACAGCTCGAAGCGCAGCGCCGGGTCGTCCCGCAGCGTCCGGCAGACCTCCAGCAGGTGGTCCCGCTGCACGTAGAAGGTGATCTCGCCGCGATCGACGGTCACCTGCTGCACGGTGTCCGCGGGCAGGCCCTGCTCGTTCAGCGCCGCGAAGAAGTTGTCGGCGAACTCGTCGAACCAGCCACCGAACGGGCGCTCCGCCGCGGGCGGCACGTAGGCCGGCAGCCGCAGGCCGCCGTAGCCGGAGGTATCGCCGGTGCCGCGAACCCCGAACATGCCCTGCCGGGCGCGACCGGAGACCGGCGCGGGACCCTGCCGGGCCGGCTCCATCGCCGAGGACTGGGATTCATTGTCTGCCAACCGAACTCACCTGCCCGCTTTGAGCTCGCGGGGGCGCTTCGGCGCTGCGTCCAGCGCCCCCAACGACGGATCGGAACCCAACTCCTGGCGCTGCTTGGCCTGCTGCCGCTCGGCCCGGCGCCGCTGCGCCCAGTTCTTCGGCGCGTACCGCTCGGAGGACGGGATCATCGGGGTGCGCTCGCCGCTCTCCAGCTTCAGCTGCGCCCGCTTCGCGTTGATCGGCTCGTCCATGATCTTGGCGTGCAGCTTGAGGATCGCGTCCAGCAGCATCTCCGGCCGCGGCGGGCATCCCGGCAGGTACATGTCCACCGGCACCACGTGGTCCACGCCCTGCACGACCGCGTAGTTGTTGAACATGCCGCCGCTGGAGGCGCACACGCCCATCGCCAGCACCCAGCGCGGTTCCGGCATCTGGTCGTAGATCTGCCGCAGCACCGGCGCCATCTTGTTGGTCACCCGGCCCGCGACGATCATCAGGTCGGCCTGCCGGGGGGTCGCGGAGAACCGCTCCATGCCGAAGCGTGCGATGTCGTAGCGGGAACCGCCGACGGTCATCATCTCGATCGCGCAGCAGGCCAGCCCGAACGTCGCCGGCCACATCGACGTCTTCCGCGTCCAGTTGACGAGCTTTTCCACGTTGGCCAACAGGATGCCGTTGGGCAGCTGCTCTTCGAGCCCCATCTCCGGCACTCCTTCCCGCGTCGCTGCGGCTAGTCCTTTGAGAGTCGTACGGTCGTCTTGCTTGGCGGTGCTAGTTCCAGTCGAGGCCGCCGCGGCGCCACACGTAGACGTAGGCGAAACCGACGGTGGCGATGAAGAGCACGATCTCGACCACGCCGAACAGGCCCAGGGCGTCGGCGGAGACCGCGAACGGGTAGAGGAAGACCATCTCGATGTCGAACAGGATGAACAACATCGCGGTCAGGTAGTAGGCGACCGGCATCCGGCCGCCGCCGATGACCGGCTGCGGCGACGGTTCGATGCCGCACTCGTAGGCGTCGAGCTTCGCCTTGTTGTAACGGCGGGGACCGACCAGCGGCGCGATCGCGACGGAAAACACCGCGAACGCGAGTGCCAGTGCGAACAACAACACCAGCGGGACGTAGGGATCGAGCACTCCGCTGCCCTCCTTCGGCGGCCCCCGCCGAGACGCAGAACACATCTACGGCTTTGGTGCGCACTCTATGCGGTCGACCGTATCGACTCCGTAGTGAGGCGAACCTAACTTTGAGACGTCCGGCACACTGCTCGGGACATCTGACCAGACTCTTGCGCTCAAGCGCTAGGGGTCAGCCGAGTAGTGGTGCTGATCACACGATCCATGGCGTCGCCGCCCTTCTCGTCGTACAGATTTGCCAACAGTTTCAACACGAAACGCATCAGCGTCGCCCTCGGTAGACCATGCTTGGTGGCCACCTTCATGACGGTGGGATTGCCAATCAACTTGCTGAAGATGTTGCCCATCCGGAAGTAGCCGCCGAGCGCCTGCTGCACCACCGTCGGGTACCGCCGCAGCGCCTGCTCCCGCGAGAAACCGGCCGGCCGGGCGAGCGCGTGCACCACGCATTCCGCTGCCAGCGCGGCAGATTCCATCGCATAGGCGATGCCCTCGCCGTTGAACGGGTTGACCATCCCGCCGGCGTCACCGACCAGCAGCAGCCCGTTCCGGTAGTGCGGCGTCCGGTTGAAGCCCATCGGAAGCGCCGCCCCGCCGATCCGGCCGGTGGCGTTCTCCTCCCTGAACCCCCACTCCTCCGGGGTTCCGTCCAACCAGGAACGCATCAGCTGGCGGTAGTCCGTCTTGCCGTAGGCCTTGGAGGTCGACAGGATCCCGAGTCCGACGTTGACGGTGCCGTCACCCATCCCGAAGATCCAGCCGTAGCCCGGCAGCAGCTTCGGCTCGTCCGGGTTCGAGCGGTCCCACAGCTCCAGGTGCGACTCCAGGTAGTCGTCCTTGCTGCGCGGGCTCGTGTAGTACCGGCGCACCGCGACGCCCATCGGCCGGTCGTCGCGCTTCTCGATGCCCGCCGACAGCGCCAACCGGGCCGAAACCCCGTCGCAGGCCAGCACCAACGGCGCGCGGTAGGTGACCGGGGTCCGGTCCGGGCCGGCCTTCGCCTCGACGCCGACGACCCGGCCTGTCCGCTCGTCGGTGATCGCGCCGGTCACCGTGGTCTGCTGCAGCAGCCGGGCCTCGGCGCGCTGGGCGTTGCGGGCGAGCAGGTCGTCGAAGTCGTTGCGGGGGCGGACCACGCCGTAGGGCGGGAAGGCTGCCAGGCTCGGCCAGTCCAGTTCCATCCGCACGCCGCCGCCGACGACCCGCAGGCCCCGGTTGTGCAGCCAGCCCGCTTCCTCGCGGGTGTCGATGCCCAGGTCGATGAGCTGCTTGACGCCCCTCGGGGTGATGCCGTCGCCGCAGACCTTCTCCCGCGGGAACACGCTCTTCTCGAGAAGCAGGACGTCCAGGCCGGCGCGGGCCAGGTACGTCGCAGCCGTCGATCCGGCCGGTCCTGCTCCGACGACGATCACCTCGGCGTCCTCGTCCGGTCGGCGGCGGCTGGTGGCGCTGGTCATGACACTCCTTGATCCGGTGCAATGCGCGGCGCGGCCCGCTCGTCCCGGTGGACCGCCCCGGGAACCCGCTTGTGAACGAGTTCACTAACTCCCGAGTCTAAGCCGGACGAACCTCGCGATCGAGCCCTCGAACTACGCCACCCGAGTGAGCATCACCCCAGTTAGGGCACCCGAAGTAGGCCGACCAGGTGACCTCCGCGCGCCCCCGGGACGCGGCCGGCGCACCCGAGGAGCCCGCGGCGGCACTCGCGTTGCCACCTCGGCGCGAGCGAGTGATTTTTCCCAGAGGAGGCACTTTTTACCGGTTCGCGTGAACTGTGCGAGAACAAAAAAGGGTCCCTTCTTTTCCGGTGGACCGGAAAAGAAGGGACCCTTCTCACAAAATGTGTCGGCGGTGTCTTACTCTCCCACACCCTGTCGAGTGCAGTACCATCAGCGCTGGGGAGCTTAGCTACCGGGTTCGGAATGGGACCGGGC
>NZ_JBWKKU010000052.1:0-69158 GCF_056431445.1 Saccharopolyspora sp. NPDC045941 | reverse complement strand
GCGTCGTGGTGGTGGGGTTGGTGCGGCGGCGTTGTGCGGTGGTGGTGGGCAGGGTGACGCCCTGATCCTCCGCGTACCGACAGCCTGACCCCGGCTGACCCCGAGATCTACCCGGAGATCCCGCACCGTCGGTGATCGACTGGCTCCGGCGTGGCTACCCTGGACGGCATGAAGTGGCTTCCAGGGGGATGGCAACGGGCCGACCGGGTCGAGCAGGAACGGGCGACCGTCCCGGCACGTCCCCGCAACACCGCCCGTTACACCTCGGATCCGGCCGGAGCCGCCGAGCCCGCCACCCGGGTGCAGCCCGGCGGCGGGCACCGCCCGACGCTGCTGAGCGCGGACGCGCACGACGTCGACGTCAGCGCCAGCAGCTTCAAGGCGCTGCTCATCGGTGGCGGCATCAGCGGGCTGCTCACCGTGCTGGTCGCCGCGGCGCTGGTCAACAACGGCAACAGCGTCGGCTTGTGGATCTGGCAGCTCGTCTTCGGCGTGATCTTCCTCTGGTTCCTCACCGCCTCGCGGGGCATGTTCAACAGCCGCGGTTTCCTGCTCGACCGCAGCGGCTTCTACGCCCGCACCCGCGGCGAGGTGTACGGCGTCACGTGGGACGAGATCAAGGCCGTCGGGGTCGGCACGCTGCCGTGGATCCAGCACCGCCGCCCGGTCGCGCCGGAGCGCCGCCACGCGCTGGAGCTCTACCCCGCGGATCCGGGCTTCGCGGCGCGGCACCCGGAGCTGGACCGCTGGCGGGTGGAGGAGCAGCCGTCGATGCCGGGGCTGCCCGGCGAGCGCTACCGGTTCCACCTGCCGCCGATCAGCAGGCTGCCGAAGGAGCTGGAAGGCGCGGTGCAGACGGTCGCCCCGCAGAAGTGGATCGGCCGGTACAAGCGGGAGCTCCCGCCGCCGCAGGCCTGACGGCTACCAGCCGAGGCTGTCGATCGGGTCCGCCGAGGTCAGCTCCGGAGCGTCGACGGCGAAGGTGCGGGCCACCCCGCGGCCGCTGGTGGCGGTCTCGAACCGGACGGTGACGCGACCGTGCCCGGCGCCCTGCACCCAGCCGTGCCCGAACTCGCTGTGCTGAACGTCGTCACCCGCCCGCCAGTGCCGGGTCGACGGCTCCGGGCTCGGTTCGGGGACGGGCAGGGCGGCGGGCGCCGGGGATTCCTGCTGGTCGGCGGGGTTATCGAACAGCGGCTCCTGCTCCGAGGTCGCCAATCCCGAGTAGGAGACGCCGACCAGCCGGATCGGCGTGCCCGGCGGGACTGCGACGGGCAGCAGCCGCCGCGCCGCCGCAGCGAGCGCACCGAGATCGCTGGTCGCCGACGAGAACGTCTCCGCGCGGCTGATCGTGGTGAAGTCGGAGTCCCGGACCTTGATCGTCACGGTGCGCGCGGCGCGCCCCGACGACACCAACCGGCGATGCGCCGACTCGGCCATCCCGGTCACCTCGGCCTGTAGCTTCGCCTGGTCGGTGATGTCGACGTCGAACGTCGTCTCGGCGCTGACCTGCTTCGCTTCGGCGCGCTCGGCAACCGGATGCTCGTCGATGCCGTGCGCGAGGCGGTGCAGCTCGGTGCCGTGCGCCTGCCCGAGCAGCGACGTCACGTCGTTGGGGCGCAGCGCGGCGAGCTCGCCGATCGTCTGGACGCCGATGCGGTGCAGCTTCGACTCCGTCACCGGCCCGATGCCCCACATCTTGCGCACCGGCAGCCCCGACAGCAGTTCCAGCTGCTGCTCCGGCGGCACCACGAGCATGCCGTCCGGCTTGGCCAGTCCCGAGGCGATCTTGGCGAGCTGCTTACCGGCACCCGCGCCGATCGACGCCGTCACGCCGACCTCGCGGTGCACCCGCGCGCGCAGCCGCGTGGCGAAGTCCTCGACCTGCGCCGTGGTGGCCCCGGCGAGCTCGGTGGGTTCCAGGAACGCCTCGTCGACCGAGACCTGCTCGACGACGTCCGAAACCTCCCGGACGATGCCGAGCACGCGTTTGCTCACCGCCTGGTAGACGCGGAACCGCGGCGGGAGCACCACCGCGACGGGGCAGCGGCGGCGCGCCTCGGCCATCGACATCGCGGACCGCGCGCCGTACTCCCGGGCCTCGTAGCTGGCGCCGGCGACGGTGCCGCGCGGGCCGAGGCCGCCGACGAGCACCGGGCGCCCGCCGACCGTGGGGCGGGTCAGCTGCTCCACGGATGCGAAGAACGCATCCATGTCCATGTGCAGCACCCACCTCGGCATGACCGTCATTCAACGGGATGCCTCTGACAGCCGCCGCCGCGGCCGGGCGAGGTGAGAGCAAGGGAACTTTCCTGTCACCGCAGGCCGCTGACCTCCGCGACCGGGCGAGAGGATGGGAACCTTCCTGTCACTTCCGGCCGTGCGGGAGCGAGCAAGGGAACTTTCCTGTCACCGCGAGCCGGGGTGCGTGCATGGGAACTTTCCTGTCACCTCGCGCCGCCCGGCGGCCGGTCAGCGCAGCTTCGCCCACGCGTATGTGATCATCGCATCGCGCATGTAGTCGGCCATGCCCTTCGGCTTCCGGCGCTCGATGCGGCGGCGGAACTTCGGCTGGTTCACGTACATCTCCGCCAGCCGCAGGTAGGAGGACCGGTCCGGGGTCCAGAAGTGGCAGAGCCAGCGGTAGTGCTCGTGGATCACCTGCTGGGTGCGGGGGTCGTTCTCGGGGACGCCGGTGGCGAACAGTTCGGCGACGGCCGAGCTGATCCGGTTCCAGTCCGCCCCGATGCGCTGCGCGAGCGCTTTGCGCTGCTCCGGGGCGATGGGGCCGTTGGCTCCGGCGGGGGTGAGGTTTCCGATCAGGGCGGTGCCGTCCTCGACGGCTTCGGCCTGATCGAGACCGGGGCTCCCAAACGGCTGCACGGCGTTCCTTCCTCCCCTGATGTGCGGGCACGGCGCATGACGATCAAGCACGGATCGTGATCGACATTGCGGGTGATCACGGCCCTGATCACCTGCCCGTGGCACATTAACGGAGCGAAGTGGACGCTGCGTGTGATTGTGGCGATCCGCTACCAGCCTGTGATGCCCCGACCCGGTGCCGCGGCGCTCAGCCGGCTTCCGGACCAGCGTCGTCGTCCTGCTCGTCGGCCGCGGACCGTTCGGGCGGAGCGAGGAACACCACACCGCTTTCCAGGTCCAGCGGCCCGCCGGGGTCGTGCCCTCGCGAGATGCCGGTCTGGTCGCCTTCGTGCTGGAGCTTCCGGCCGGGGAAGAGTTCGCCGTATTTGCCCATGCACCCAAGGTAGCCCGGCGCCGTACCGGGGCCGGTGCGATGACGCCGGCCCCGGCACGCGCGATCAGCAGTGGGCTTTGTAGAAGTACCGCGCCTGCTGGTCGATGTTGTCCTTGGTGATGGCGATCATCTCGGTCTTGGTCTCCCGTTCGACCGGCTGGCCCTTGATCGCCGCGATGGCGCGCTTGACGCCTTCCTGCCCGATCTTGCCGGGGTTCTGCGCGATCAGCGCCTGGACCCGGCCGTTGCGCAGGTCGTCCACCTGCTTCGGACTGGCGTCGAACCCGACCAGCTGCACCTGCCCGGACTTGCCGGCGTTGAACAGCGCGGTGGCGGCGCCTTCGCCGGTGTTGAGGTTGGTGCCGAACACGCCGACCAGGTCGGGGTTCGCGGCCAGCGTCGCCGACACGATCTGCGCGGCGGTCGCCGCCTCGTTCTCGGTGTACTGGGTGGGCAGCAGCTTCAGGTTCGGGTGCTTGGCGATCTCCTCCTCGAAGCCCTTGGCCCGGGCGTCGGTGGTCGAGGTGCCCGCCTTCGTGTTCAGCGCCAGCACTGACCCCGGCTTGTCACCGACCAGCTGCGCCAGAGTTTGCGCGGCCAGTCGGCCGCCCGCGTAGTTGTCCGATGACAGCGAGGTGACCGAGATGGACCGGTCCTCCAGCGCGGTGTCGACCTCGACGACCTGGATGCCGTTGTTCTTGGCCTGCTGCAACGGTGCGGCCAGCGCCTTGTCGTCGGTGGGCGCGATGATCACCGCGCCGGGCTTGGTGCTGACGATGCCGCCCAGGATCTGCGACTGCTCGGCCTGCTCGAACTTCTCCGGGGCCTGCGAGTTCAGCTGGTAGCCCTGCGCGCCCGCCTCCTGCTGCGCCGCGCATTCGATGGACACGTAGAACGGTTCGCCGCGCATCCCGGTGATCAGGGCGAGGTTCTTGTTGCTGGGATCGGTCTGCCCGCTGCTGGTGTCACCGATCTGGCCGGACCCGCAGCCGGCCAGCAGCAGCGCCGCACCCAGCGCCAGCGCGGTTTTGTGCGTTCTCATCAGCGATTTACCTCCACACGCCGTTGTGCCGAAGATCGAGTGTCAGCGGTTGTTGCGCGCCCGCCGCCTGCGCTGGTCCAGCCAGACCGCGGCGACCAGGACCGCGCCGACCGCGATCGGTTGCCAGAACGGCCGCACCCCGGTCATCACGAATCCGGCGTCGAGCACCGCTGGGATGAACACGCCGATGACGCTGCCGAGCACCGTGCCGATGCCGCCGAACAGGCTGGTCCCGCCCAGCACAACGGCCGCGATCGCGTTCAGGTTGTCGTTGCTGTGCCCGCTGATCGTGGTGGTGCCGAAGTAGGCCAGCGACATGAACCCGGCCAGCCCGGCCAGCACCCCGGTGAGGGCGTAGACGGTGACCAGGTGCCGGGTGACTTTGATCCCGCTGCGGCGGGCGGCTTCGGCGTTCGAGCCGATCGCGTAGGTGTAGCGACCGAAGACCGTGGTGTGCAGCAGCCACAGCGCCAGCAGCGTGATCACCGCCGCGAGGATCACCAGGTTCGGGACCACCACGAACGACGTCCCGGTGCCGAGGGTCTTGCGCAGCGCGCTGGGCACCGTGCGCACGTCGATGCCGTTGGTGAGCAGCTGCGCGGCACCGAGTGCCGCGCCGAACGAGCCGAGCGTGACGATCAGCGCCGGGACCCGGGCGACGGCGACGAGCAACCCGTTCAGCAGGCCCCACAGCGCGCCGCCGACGAGCGCGACCAGCAGGCCGATCGCGATCACGCCCCAGCCGGCGTTCGTCGCGTCGCCGCCGCTGAGCCATTCCATGGTCATCGCCGACACGACGCCGGAGAACACCAGCACCGATCCCACCGACAGGTCGATGCCGGAGGTGATGATCACGAATGTCATGCCGACCGCGAGCATCAGCAGCGGCGCCGCCTGCACCAGCAGGTTCTGGACGTTGAACAGGGTGGGGAAGGCGTCCGGGCGGAGCACGCTGAACAGCACGCACAGGACGATGAGCACCAGGCCGGTCCACAGCGTGTTCGAGGAGGCCAGCCGTGCGCCGAACCCCTTCGCCGGGGCCGGCGCCTTCTCTTCCGCAGTGGACTCGGGTGTTTCCTGCTGGGTGGCCATCAGCTCGCGTCCTCCTGCGACAGTGCACCGGTCATGGCGCCGACCAGGTCCTCCAGGGTCGCCTCGGCGGCGCTGAACCGCGCCACCCGGCTGCCGAGGCGCAACACCTCGACCCGATCCGCGACCGACAGCACCTCCGGCATGTTGTGGCTGATCAGCACCACCGAGATACCGGTGTCGCGAACCCGTCGGATCACCTCCAGCACGCGTTCGCGCTGCACGACGCCCAGCGCGGCGGTGGGCTCGTCCATGAACACGAGCTTGTCCGCCCAGGTGACCGAGCGCGCGACCGCGACGCTCTGCCGCTGCCCACCGGACAGCGAGCCGATCGGCACCGACAGGTCTTGCAGCGACACCCCGAACTTCGCGAACTGCTCGGCGGCCTGCTCGCGCATCTTCGCCTTGTCCAGCATGCCGAGCCGGCCGAGCAGCCCGGGCCGCCGGATCTCCCGACCCAGGAACAGGTTCGCGGCGGGGTCGAGGTCCGGCGCCACCGCGAGGTCCTGGTAGGCGGTCTCGATGCCGTGCGACCGGGCGGCGGCTGGGGAGTCGAGCGTCACCGGCTTGCCGCCGACCAGGATCTGCCCCGAATCCGGCTGCTCGACGCCCGAAAGGCATTTCACCAGCGTCGACTTGCCGGCGCCGTTGTCGCCGATGAGCGCGACGACCTCACCCGGGTGCACGGTGAACGACGCGCCGCGCAGCGCCTGCACGCTGCCGTAGCGCTTGACCAGGTTGCGGGCTTCCAAGAGCGGTTCGGTCATCTCGGGCTCCCGGCGGCCGGCGGGCGGCAGTGCACCACGGTGACGTCCCCGACGAGTTGAGCGGCCCCGGCGGAATGCGGGATCACGGCGGTGCTGCCGCGGTGCAGCGGCAGTTCGGCACCGCCGTCCGTGCGCAACTTCCCGCTGCCGTCCAGCGCGATGAGCACGCCGAACGACGGCTCAAGCTCGACGCCACCGTGCAGGCGCTCGGCGCGGAAGAAGGGTGCCGCGTCGTCGGCCAGCAGCGGGACGCGGGGCTCGGACCGGTCCGCGGTGCGCTTGATCAGCGAGTCCAGCGCCGCATCGCCGAAACCGGCGCGGTTGACCGTTTCGAGCGCGGTCTGCCGGTCCATGCCGAGGAACGCGCCCTCGGCATCGGCCAGGAAACCCTGCCATTCCAACGTGATCGAGAAGTCCGTCGGCTGCTGCAGCTCGACGATGAACACGCCTTCGCCGATGGCGTGCGGGGTGCCCGCGGGGACGTGCACGGTGTCGCCGGGCCGGACCGGGATCTCGTTGAGCGAACCGAGCATCGCCGACGAATCCTGCGTGGCCACCCAATGGGCGACCGTCTCCGGCGCGACGTCTTCGCGGAAACCCAGGTACACCACCGGGTTCGCGCCGGAGGTGCCGACCACGATCCACGCCTCGGTCTTGCCGAACCGGGAACCGAGGTGCTGCTGGGCGAAGGCGTCCGAGGGATGGCAGTGCACCGGCAGCCGCTGCCCCGCGTCCAGGAGCTTGACCAGCAGCGCGGTGCTGTCGCCGAAGGCGGCCACGTGCTCGGCGCCCAGCCACCGCTCGGGTTCGGAGGTCACCGCGTCGCGCAGCAAACGCCCGTCCGGCAGGCGGGACAGGCCCGACTCGGCCTGGCCGAACCGCGTCGTGGTGGACGCGACCCAGTCCTCCGGGCCGAATTCGCGGTCGTCCGAGCCGCGCAGCGCGGCGATCGACGCACCGCCCCGGTAGAACTGGCGGGGCTGGTTGGCCGGCAGGGCGATCGGCACCGCCGGGCCGGCCTGATCATTGTGGACAGAACTCAACGTGATACCTCTCCGGAACCTCTGGCGAGCAGCCGAGTGGGAACGACCAGGCGACATGGCGGCGTGCGGTCGCCGTCCAGCCGCGCGAACAGCAGTTCTGCCGCCGACCGGCCCAGCGCCCAGGTGTCGTGGGTGACCACGCTGATCGGCGGGTCGAGGAGGTCGGCGAGCTCGAAGTCGTCGAAGCCGACGAGCGCCGGCCGACGGGGTCGACCGGCCAGCGCGCGCAGCGCGTGCACGGTGATCCGGTTGTTGCCGGTCACCAGCGCGGTCGCGCGCTGCAGCGTGGAACGCAGCGCCTGCGCCACCGACTCGTCGGTGTGCGGGCCCATCAGGACCAGGTCGGAGGAGAACGGCACACCGGCCTGCGCGCAGCCTTCCCGGAAACCGCGCAGCCGCTCGGCGGCCGTGTGGATCTCCGGAGCGTCGCCGAGGAAAGCGATCTCGCGGTGCCCGTGCTCGGCCAGGTGGCGGGCGGCGAGCGCGGTGCCGCCGGCGTTGTCGATCAGCACGGTGTCGGCGTCGAGGTTGCCCGGCGGCCGGTCCACGAACACCACCGGCGTCCCGGCGTTGATCTCGTGCGCGATGTACCCGTGCTGGTGACCGGCGGGAACCACGATCAGCCCGTCGACGCGGCGCGCGCAGAACTCCAGCACCAGCTCGCGTTCCCGCGCGGGGTCCTCATCGGACGAACCGGTCAGCACCTGCTTGCCCTGCACCCGCGCGATTTCCTCGACCGCGCGGGTCAGCATCGAGTAGAACGGGTTCGCCAGGTCTTCCAGGACCAGGCCCAGCGTGCCGGTCCCGGTGCCGCGGCGGAGGTTGCGGGCGCTGAGGTTGCGGCGGAACCCGAGCTGGTCGATGGCGGCCAGCACCCGCTCCGCGGTCGCCGGATGGACGCCGCTCTCGGCGTTGACGACCCGCGAAACGGTCTTGATGCTCACGCCCGCCAGCCGCGCCACGTCGTTCATCGTGGCGCGCCGGACGTTCCCGGACTCAGACAACGTTGTCATGATGGGCGGCATTGGATCGCAGCCCTTCGCCGCCTGTCAATGCCGTCACCCGGATCTGACTACGCCTGGCCCCACGGCATCCGCTGATCGGCCCAACCCGGCCCCCGCGTTCCGGGGCGGGGTGACAGGAAGGTTCCCATCCTCGCGTCCGCCGATCCCCGGCCCGCGCGACCCGCCGGCCCGGCCGATCGATGACAGGAAGGTTCCCATCCTGCGGTTTTCCGGCCCGGGGTGACAGGAAAGTTCCCATGCTCGCAGCCGGAACCCGGGCCGCCGGGGCGTTGTCGCGGCCGCGCGGGTCAAGTCGTCGGGCGGCGGTATTCGGCGCGGCCGAACGCCGCGCCGCGGTGTCGAAACCGGACAAGAACGGCGATCCGCATTGACCTCCGCAGCGTCTCCGACGACGGTGAACCGGCCCGGCTTGACAAGGTTGTCCAGTGAGGAGACGGCGATGCCCCGAAGCATCCCCAGGAGATCCGCGCTGCGTTTGTTCGGTGGCGCGGCCGTTGCCGGCGGGCTGTTGGCCGCGTCGCCGGCGGTGGCGTCGGGGGCACCGGCCCGGCGGGACTGGAAGCCGGTCGCCGAGGCCGTCCGCCGCGAATTCCTGTGGGCGTGGCAGCACTACGTCGAGCGGGCCATGGGCGCCGATCACATCAAGCCGATCTCCGGCGGCCGGGAGGACTTCTTCGTCGAGGGCCACTCCATCGGGCTGAGCCTCGTCGAGGCGATCGACACGTTGTGGCTGATGGAAGCCGACTCCGAAGTCGAGCGCGCCGTGCAGTGGATCAAGGAGAACCTGAGCTTTGACGTCGATGCGCCGTTCCAGGTGTTCGAGACCAACATCCGGATGGTCGGCGGGCTCGCCGCCGCGTACCACTGCACCGGTGAGCAGCGGCTGCTGGAGCTGGCCGTCGACGTGGCGGACCGGCTGCTCCCGGCCTTCACCGAATCCCCGACCGGCCTGCCCTACCGCTACGTGAACCTGGCGACCGGCGCGGTCAGCCGGCCGGAGACCAACATCGTCGAGGTCGGCACCTACGTCGCCGAGTTCGGGATCCTCTCGGAGTGGACCGGCGACCGGCGCTACTTCGACCTCGCCAAGCAGGCCATGCGGGTCGTCTACGACAAGCGGACCGAACTCGGCCTGCTGCCGCACGACATCCACGCCGAAACCGGCGAGTGGCGGAACCGCCAGGCCACCGTCGGCCCGCCGGGAGACTCCTACTACGAGTACCTCTGGGACGGCTACGCGCTGTTCGGCGACGAAGAACTCCGCCAGTGGTACGACGCGCTCATCGACGCGATCCTCGCCCACCAGGCCGAACGCCACCAGAACATGCTGTGGTTCCCGCAGGTCGACGCGTTCACCGGGGAAGTCCTCAGCCGCGAGCAGAGCGTGCTCGCCTCGTTCTACGCCGGCCTGCTCGGCGAATCCGGCCGCGTTGCCGAGGGGCGCGCCTACCACGACGCGTTCAACACGGTGCAGGACGAGTTCGGGGTGATCCCGACCTCTGTGGACTACTCGACGATGTCGGCGAGCGACCGGAGCAACGCGTTGCGCCCCGAGTTCGCCGACTCGGCTCTCATGCTCTGGCTGGAAACCGGCGACGAGGTCTTCCGCGAACGCGCGAACGTCCACTTCGATCACATGGTGAAGACGTCGAAGACGAAGTACGGCTTCGCCGCTCTCGCCGACGTCACGGCGAAGCCGCCGTCGCAAGAGGACACCTGCCCGGGCTACTGGTGGTCCGAGCAGATGAAGTACTACTGGCTGCTCTTCTCCGGCACCCCGCGCTTCGACTACCGGAACAACTACCTGAGCACCGAAGCGAACGTCCTCCGCGGAGCCCGCCGCTGACGCAGGGATGACAGGAAAGTTCCCATGCTCTCAGCCGGACGCCGGCAGGAGTGGAGCATGGGAACCTTCCTGTCACCGGTCCCCGCCGCGGGCTGCTGGCTACGCTGGGCGCATGGCTGATCATGTGCAGGTCGTGACCACCACGGACTCCGAGCAGGCGGCCGCCGAGCTGGCCCGCGGCGTCGTCGAGGCGCGGCTGGGGGCTTGCGTTCAGGTCGTGCCGATCCGCAGCTTCTACGTGTGGGAGGGCGCCGCCCAGGACGACGCCGAGTGGCAGCTGCAGATCAAGACCTCGACCGGGCGGCTCCCGGAACTCGTCGACCACCTCATGGCCAACCACGGCTACGACGTGCCGGAGATCATCGCCACCCCGATCGTCGGCGGCAACCCCGCCTACCTGGCCTGGGTCGACGACCAGACCCACCCGTAGCGGACCGGCATCGGTGTGATCGGCGACACCCGGCACACTCGCAGGGAGTGCCGTTGGAGCGGAAGTGGGTTTGACGTGCCGCGTACGTATGCCGGGTGGTTCCGGGCGGTTGCGATCGCCGAGGCGTTCTCGTGGGTCGGTCTGCTGGTGGCGATGGCGTTCAAGTACGGCTTTCAGCAGCCGCTGGGCGTGACGGTCATGGGCTGGGTCCACGGGCTGGTCTTCACCGCCTACGTGGTGACCTGCCTCGTCGTGTTCAGCCCGCTGCGGTGGCGGTTCGGGGTGCTGGTGCTGGCGCTGGTGGCGTCGATCCCGCCGCTGGCGTCGGTGTGGTTCGAGCGCTGGGCGAACCGGCGCGGGCTGCTGACCGAATCGGACTCCGACGTGCCGACGTTCTGGGGCCGCGTTCGCTACGCGCTGCGCGAGCTGAACTGACTCAGAAGTCCCCTGCGGCGTGCCGCACCTTGCCGAGCAGCTCGGTGAGCTGCTGGGTCTGCCGCTCGGTGATGCCGCGCAGGCCGAAGTCGATCTCCGTGACCGACTCGGTCGCCTTCTTCATCAGGTCCAGGCCGTCCTCGGTGATCTCCACCAGGGTCGTGCGCCGGTCCGTGGGGTGCGGCACCCGCCGGACCAGGCCGTCCTGCTCCAGCCGGTCGACGATGTTGGTGACGCTGGTCGGGTGCAGTTGCAGCCGGTCGCCCATGACGCGCATCGGGAGGCTGCCGCGCCGCGAGAAGCTCAGCAGCACCAGCGCCTCGTACCGGGCGAACGTCAGGTTGTGCGATCGCAGCGCACCGTCGACTGCGGATTGCAGGATCTGCTGGACCCGCATCACGCTTGTCACCGCGGCCATCGTCGTCGACGGGCCTACCCGGTCGGCCCAGATCTCGGCCGCGCGAGCGATTGGGTCGAAGGGCAGTGGACTACGGGTGCTCATGGTGTTCGACGCTAGCAGCGGTTACCGATGAGTTGGTGGCTGTGGTGCGGGTAGGGCGAAATCAGGAGGACCGGGCCGCTGCCGAGCATGATCGTGGTGACCGGCGGACCACGCCGCCGGTCCGGAATGGAGGAGCAGACGTGCTAGTTGCGTTCAGCGTGGCCCCGAGCGGGGCCGGGGACAGCGACAGTGTCAGCCAGGCGGTCGCCGCCGCGGTGAAGGTGGTGCGGGAGTCCGGGCTGCCGCACGAGACGACCTCGATGTTCACCACGATCGAGGGCGAGTGGGACGAGGTGATGGACGTCGTGAAGCGGGCCACCGAGGCGGCCTCGGCGAACGCGCCGCGCACCAGCCTCGTGCTCAAGGCGGACATCCGGCCGGGGCACACCGACCAGCTGCATTCGAAGGTGCGGCGGGTCGAGGAGCACCTGCGCGGGGAGTAGACGCAGCAAAAGACCGGGGGCGGCTCGCAGCCGCCCCCGGTTCCGCGCTTGATTGCGTCAGCCCTTCGGGTGGTCCACGACCGGCGCGTTGACGCAGGTGTTGGCCTGCGGCGACAGGATCGGGACCACGGCGCCGATGACGGCAACGTTGTTGCCGCACAGCTGCACCGGGACGGCGCTGACGTTGTTGTCGTTGACCGCGTTGATGCCGTCGTTGTCGGCGCTGTCCGCGAACGCGGCGGTGCCGAGGGTCAGGACACCGAGGGCGGCGGCACCGGCGACGCCGGCAACACGGGTAGCAATACGCACTGTTTCGTACCTCTCGTTGAACTACTGACTGAAGGTCCCCCAAACGGAGGCCCCGCAGACCCGTGAGAAAACAACCGTCACTCGCGGGCTCGGTTTCCACTTCGGTGTTCAAAGCCGCCAAGCCTTAGGGGTGAACCCGCTTCGCCACCTGTTCGAGCGACGTTTCCTCACTACTTCGGTTTGATCTCGGGCGTCGTCGGCGTGTCGGTTCTGGACGTGCGGCTTCGCGGGCCGCGGAAGATCTGCCGCCCAGCGACCACGCGACCGGCGGGACATGTCAGGATGGAGGCGTGACGAGGCCGGATCCACGCCAGCAAGCAGCAGCGATGTCCGCCGCGATGGCGGGCGCAGTCGACCTGTCGGCCCTGAAGAACCGGGCCGACGCCACCGCCCGGGCCGCCCAGGCGCCCGCCAACGGCGACAGCCCGGCGGCGCCCGCGGGCGCCGCGGTCATCGATGTCACCGAGGCCACCTTCCAGGCCGAGGTCGTCGAGCGGTCGCTGCAGGTGCCCGTGGTCGTCGACCTGTGGGCGACGTGGTGCGGACCGTGCAAGCAGCTGTCGCCGGTGCTGGAGCGGCTTGCGCAGGAGAGCAACGGCGCCTGGGTCCTGGCCAAGGTGGACGTCGACGCGAACCCGCGCATCGCGCAGCTCTTCCAGGTGCAGTCGGTGCCCACGGTGATCGCCATCGCCGGCGGTCAGCCCGTGGACGCCTTCTCCGGCGCCCAGCCGGAACCGCAGATCCGGCAGTGGATCGACTCGCTGCTGAACGCCCTGCGCGACCAGCTGCCCGGCATCCGCGCGGCCGAGGAGGGCGTCGAGCCCGTCGCCGAGGAGCCCGAGGACCCGCGGTTCACCGCCGCCGAGGACGCGCTGGAAAGCGGTGACTACGCCGCCGCCGAGGCCGCCTACCAGAAGATCCTCGACAGCGAGCCGAACAACGAGCAGGCCAAGGCCGCGCTGGCGCAGGTCCGCTTCACCGCCCGCGCCGAACAGGCCGACCCGGCCGCGATCGAGCGGGCCGACGCGGCCCCCGACGACATCGACGCGCAGCTCGCCGCCGCGGACGCGGAGGTCGCCGTCGGCCGGGTGGCGGAGGGCTTCGACCGGCTGATCCGCGCGATCAAGCGCACCTCCGGCGACGACCGGGACCGGATCCGCCGGCACCTGATCGAGATGTTCGAGGTCTTCCCCGAGGGCGACGACCGGGTCGCCGCGGCCCGCCGGGCGCTGGCCAGCGCCCTGTTCTGAGCAGGGTTTCCCGGGCGCCGATTTCACGCGAAATCGGCGCCCGGTCTTTCGCGTCCTAGTCGAGCAGCCTGTCCCGCAAGGCGGTCACATCCGCGTCGGGAAGACCGCCGGAACGCAGGTATGCCGCCATGTCCCGCGAGGTCGCGGCCTCGCGGATGAGGTCGCCCGCCGTCGTGCCGTGCTCGGCGATGAGCTCTTCGATCTTCGGTGTGTCGTCGCCCAGGCCCACCCTGGCGCACTGCTCGGCGCGGCGGACGTGGCTGAGGGCGTAGTCATCGGCGATATCCGCTGGGTCGGCGCCGACCAGGGCGAGCAGCACGAGCACGATCAGGCCGGTGCGGTCTCGCCCGCCGCCGCAATGCACCAGCACGCCGCCCGGTTCTGCGCGCGCGATCGCTCCGCACACCTCCGCGGTGCGCCGCGGGAACCGGTCCAGGAATGCCCGGTAGTACAGCGGCGTGCAGGAGATTCCGCCGCCCCACCGGTCCCAGAAGTCGGTGTCGGAGTGGTCGTCCAGCGGTAGGTGCACCGTCGTCAGCTCGGGCGGGCGCGGTGCTGCGTCCGGCCCCTGCTCGTCGTCTCCGGTCAGGTCGATGATCGTGCGGATGCCGTGCTGCTGGAGCCCAGACCACCCCGCCACGGTGAGGGCCGCCGGGCCTTCCGAGCGAACCACCGCTCCCCAGCGGATTGTCCGGCCCTCGTCGGCGCGGAGGCCGCCGAGATCCCGCGCGTTCAGGAAGCCTTCCCAGTCGAGAACTCGTTCCGTCATACCCGTGGGACGTGCGTGGCCGGTTCGGGTTGTGCGCAAAGAAAAAGCGGTGTCGCCCCGATCCGGGACGACACCGCCGGTTCCGTCAGCTCACGCGCCGTACTTGGTGCTGCACGGGGCGAATCCTTCCTGGACGCCGACCCGGAAGGCCTCCACCCGGGCGAACCCGACGGGCACCTGATCGCCGTTGACGTTCGCCGCGATCAGGCTGTCCTCGCCGAGCAGCGCGGACACGCCCTCATCGATGTCGTCCGGCGCGATCCGCAGGCTGCCGACGGGGTTGCGCTGCCCGAACGGGTCCTCGACCAGCAGCCCGCTCCACGAACCGACCATGCAGGCGGTGCGCAGGCCGGCGGCCTCGTCGTCCAGCGGCAGCCCCGTGGCCTTCTGCACCGACAGCGCATACCTGGACGCGACCTGGGCGTATGCGGCGAAGTCGCCGTAGCCGGTGGAATCCGCGTTCTTGCTCGGCGGTTGGCCGATCTTCTGCAACGCCGCCATGTCCAGCGAGATCGTGTTCGTGCTGGGGCAGTACGACGCCGGTGATGTGGCCTCCTGGCTGCCGCACGGCTTCAGCCCCGCGACGATCTTGGGCGGCTCGGCGCCGGTGTCGCGGAACACCGTGCGCAGGCTCTTCTCCACCGCGTCGAGGCTTTGCTGGTCCACGGGGAGGTTGGCGTTCTCCTTCTGGATGGGCTTCCACGCCTGGAAGAGCGTCGTGCGCCGCTGGACGTCGTTGAAGTCCATCTTGGCGCAGCGCTGCGGGCCCTCGCTGAACCCGAACTGGAACGCCGTGACCCGGTCGAACGCGGAGCCGTGCGCGTTGCCGTCGCGGAAGTCGGAATCGCCCGGCGAGTCGCGGATGAAGTTCAGCACGCCCATGACCTCGTTGAGGCCCTGCCCGGTGGAAACCTGGAAGTACTTCGAGGAACCCTCGGCGACGTGCCGGAAGTACGCGCCGGTGAAGCAGTCCGCCTGCTGCTCCAGCACGATCACCTGGTCGTTCGAGGTGGCCGTGCTCGCGCGGTGCTGCACGGCGTGCCCGATCTCGTGCGCGAGCACCGTCACCACGGCCATCGGCCCGAAGCTGTTGTTCAGCTCGGGGAGCAGGGTGCCCCGGTCCCACGCGATGGAGTCCTCCGGCGGGCAGTAGAAGGCGTTGACCACTCCCGCCGTGTTCTGCCCGCACAGCTGGAGCCCGGGACCGCCCGAGTCGTAGGACACCAGCCGCTTGACCGGCTCGAAGCGCTTGCCGGGGAAGGCCTTCGGGAACGTCTCGCTCCAGTACTCGTCGATGTCGGCGACCGCGTCGCGCGCGAGCTTGTCCATCGCGCCGTTGTCGGTGCCCTCGACCGGCAGGGACGAACTCGGCGCACCTTCCTTGGGACCGCTAGGGCCGTTGGTGGCGGGCAGGCCGGCGACCTCGGTGGTCGAGTAGCCGCCGAGCGTCGTGGGGGTGCCGCTGATCGGCCGCGAGCACCCGCCGATCAGGGCCGCGCACGCGAGCACGGAGACCGCGGTGCCGAGGATCCGCTTTCGCCGTCGGCTTCTTGTCGATACCGGTACCACTGACGCGCCCCATCCTGCTGGCCGAAGTCCTCCTGCGCCGGGCCGGCGGCAGTGCCACCCGGTGCCGGAGCAGCCTATCGGTTACCTGATCGACCTCACGTGCGATCTCGCCGGATCGCGGAGGGGCGGGGTGACAGGAAGGTTCCCATGCTCACGCCCGGTCGTCGGCGGTGACAGGAAGGTTCCCATGCTCTCGGGCTGCAGATGGGGTCTGGCGGGAGCGGATGACGGTGACGGCGAGGATCAGGGCGGTCGCGACGAAGGCCGCGCCGACGAGGAACGCCAAGCGGTAGCCGCCGGTGATCGCCTCCGCAGGCTGCTCGCCGGTGGCCTGCAGCGCATTCGTGTGCGCCGTCGCCAGCGTGCTCAGGATTGCCAGGCCGAAGGCGCTGCCGACCTGCTGCATCGTGTTGAACATGCCCGACGCCACCCCGGAATCCTCGGGCGTGGCCGCCGACATGGCGAGGGTCGCCAGCGACGGCATCGCCAGGGCGAATCCGGTGCCGAGCAGGATCAGCGCGGGCAGCACGTCCGCCAGGTACACCCCATCGGCCGGGACGCGGCCGAGCAGTCCGAGACCCGCGACGATCAGCGCGAGCCCAGGGATCAGCACGGTGCGCGGGCCGAAGCGGCCGATCAGCTTGGGGGCACCGCCGAGGGAGAGGACGCCGATCGTCAGCGAGATGGGGAAGAGCCCGAGGCCCGTGTGGACCCCGTCGAAGCCGAGGATGCGTTGCAGGTAGAGCACGCTGAGGAACTGGAACGAGAACATCCCGGCCACCAACAGCGCCTGGATGCTCAAAGTGCCCCGAACATTGCGCGGGCGGAACACGCGCAGCGGCAGCAGCGGTTCGGCGGCGATCGCTTGCCGTGCGACGAACGCCACCAGCAGCGCGACGGCTCCCGCTCCGCAGCCGAGGGTGTGCGCGGAGGCCCAGCCGCGGTCCGCGGCTGCGATGATCGCGTAGACGCCGAGCATCAGCGCCGAGGTGATCAGCAGCGCGCCCAGCACGTCGACTGCGGCGCGGCCGCCGGTTTCGGGCGCGAGGACCCGTCCTGCCAGCAGCGTGGCCGCGATTCCGATCGGCACGTTGACGATGAAGATCCAGTGCCAGCCCACGGCCTGCGTCAGCACGCCACCGGCGAGGAGCCCGATCGACCCGCCTGCGGACTGGACGAAGCTGTAGACGCCGATGGCCTTCGCCCGTTCGCGGGGCCCGGGGAACAGGGTCACGACCATGCCGAGGGTGACCGCCGAGGTCACCGCTCCGCCGGCGCCCTGGACGAAGCGCGCGACGAGCAGCGTCGCCGGGTCCTGGGCCAGGCCGCAGAGCAGGGAGGCGGCGGTGAACAGCGCAAGTCCCGCCACGAACACGCGCTTCTTGCCGAGCAGGTCGCCGAACCGGCCGGCGAGCAGCAGCAGGCCGCCGAAGGGCACCAGGTAGGCGTTGACCACCCAGGTCAGTCCGGACGGCGAGAACCCGAGGTCTTCCTGGACGGCCGGGAGCGCCACGTTCACGATGGTCCCGTCGAGGATGACCATCAGCTGCCCGGCGCACAGCACCGCCAGCGCGAACCAGCGCGACGCCGCGAGGTGTCGAAACATGGGCAGAACTCCAAAGGTGCACGACTTGTTACCGGAGTCATCTTCTGTAACCATTGCGGCGGGCGGAAGGAGGCACTTTCTTGTCACGGAGTCACACGGATGTGTCCGACCGGCTCAACCACGAGGCGTGCCCGATCAACGAGGTGCTGGATCACGTCGCGGGCAAGTGGAGCATCGGGATCCTGGTCGCCGCAGCGGACGGCCCGGTCCGGTTCACCGAGCTGGAGCGCAGCATCCAGGGCATCAGCCGGCGGATGCTCACGCTGAACCTGCGGAAGCTGGAGCGCGACGGCCTGCTCGTGCGGACCGTCCATCCGACGGTGCCGCCGAAGGTCGAGTACGAGCTCACGCCGATGGCGCGCGAGCTGCACGAGACGCTGGCCGGCTTGGTGGGTTGGGCCGAGCGCCACCGGCCCGCGATCATCCGGGCGCGCGCCGACTACGACGCCCGGTCCTGATCAGCAGGCCGTCGCGCCGCCGAGCGCGCCGGTTCGGAAGGCTTCGAGCCGGGCGAATCCGGTCAGGGAGTTCGTGCCCTGCGCGTCGCGGGCGACGTCGTCGGATTCGAGCACGATCGCGACGGCCTCGTCGAGGTCGCCTTGCGACAGCCCCGGCTGCGTGACGGTGTATGCGCCGGTGAGGCACATGATCTGCGTGCTCGCGGCGGGTCCGGTGGTGGGGCGGCCGAGTTCGGTCAGCGCGGCTAGCGAGAAGCGCGAGGCGAGCAGCGTCGTGGCTGCTTGGTCGCCGATCCTGCGGTGCGGTTCGGTGATCGCCGCGCGATCGATGACGATCGCGGGCGGCTGCGCGCAGAACGTGGCGGGGCCGGTCGCTGCGGGACATGCGGGCGTCGAGCGGACGTCCGGCGCGGTCCAGCGCCCGCCGCGCTGGGCGACGAGATCGCCGAAGTAGCCGGAAATCCGGTCGGCGCGCAGTGCTTCGTCCAGCGGTCTGTTCGCATCGTCCGGGTCCGGCGAGGCCAGCGACGTTCCCATCACGTCGGCGCAGCGTCGCGCGCCGTCGCGGAAACCGCTCTGGAACGCCGAAACGCGGTCGAAGGCGGTGCCGTGCGCCGCGGTGCTGCTCGTGCTCGCCGGGTCGCGGAAGACGACGATCGCGCGCATCGCCCGGTCCAGCTGCTCCGGGTCGATGCGCAAGTGCTCGGCGTAGCCGTCGACGACCCAGCGGATGAACGAACCCGAGTAGCAGTCGGCCATCGCTTCGAGGCGCACCGAGGCGTCGTCGACATCCATCCCGGCGCGCTGCTGCACCGCGTGGCCGATCTCGTGCGCGAGAACCACCACGACAGATGCGTCGCCGTAGTGCTCCCGCAGCACCGGAAGCAGCGCTGCGCGGTCCCAGGCGATCGCATCGACGGTGGCGCAGTAGTACGCGTTGCCTTCGACGTCCTTCACATCGGTCGCGCACGGTGGCGGGGCGCCGGTGCCGTTGGTGTCGACCGAGAAGAACCCGCCGTCCAGGTCCCGCCAGGGCTTGCCGAACACCGCCGGGTACTGCGCGGCCCAGAAGCGCTGCACGTCGGTGACCGCTGTGGCCGCGAGCCGGTCGGCGTCGCCGTGGTCGGTGCCGTGCACGAACGCCGGATCGACCGTGTGATCGGCCACACGGGCCGGTTCGGGCGGTGCAGCAGTGCAACCGCCGGCGATCACCAAGATCACCAGCGCTACCAGTCCAATCCCGCGCACGACGCCAAGCTTCCCATCGGTCGCGGTCGTGGGCTGCGCTGGCACGTCCGCGGACGGGCCGCGGCGTGCCGAGATATGGTCCGCTGCTGTGAGAGCAGTCCACCGCTTCACCGTGCGAGCCCACCTGCCCGAGCAGCTGAGCGCGCTCGGCACGCTGGCGACCAACCTCCGCTGGGCCTGGCACCCGCCGACCCAGGACCTGTTCGCCGCGGTCGATCCGCAGGTGTGGTCCGCGGTGGGGGCGGACCCGCTGCGGCTGCTCGCGGAGGTGCCGGCCGAGCGGCTGCGGCAGCTGGCCGGCGACCAGGACTTCCTGGCGCGCACCCGGGCCGTCGACGACGACCTGCGCCGATACCTCGCGGTGCCGCGCTGGTACCAGCAGCGGCAGGACGAGGACGCCGGGCTGCCCACCTCGATCGCCTACTTCTCGATGGAGTTCGGCCTCACCGAGGCCCTGCCGAACTACTCCGGCGGCCTCGGGGTGCTGGCGGGCGACCACCTGAAGTCGGCCTCCGACCTCGGCGTGCCGATGATCGGTGTCGGGCTGCTGTACCGGTCCGGGTACTTCCGGCAGTCGCTGTCGGCGGAGGGCTGGCAGGTCGAGCACTACCCGGTGCTGGATCCGCGCGGCCTGCCACTGGAGATGCTGACCGAGCCGTCCGGGAAGCCGGTCCAGGTACGGGTCGCGATGCCCGCCGGGCGCACCCTGCACGCGCGGATCTGGAAGGCGCAGGTCGGCCGGGTGCCGCTGCTGCTGCTGGACAGCGACCTGCCGGAGAACGAAGACGACCTGCGCAAGACCACCGACCGGCTCTACGGCGGCGACGCGGCGCACCGGATCCGCCAGGAGATCCTGGCCGGCATCGGCGGCATGCGCGCGGTCCGCGCCTACTGCGAGCTGACCGGACACCCGCAGCCCGAGGTGTTCCACACCAACGAGGGTCACGCCGGGTTCCTGGGCCTGGAGCGGGCCCGCGAGCTGCAGGAGGACCCGGGGCTGCAGTTCGACCAGGCGGTGGCCGCGGTGCGGGCCGGGACGGTGTTCACCACCCACACCCCGGTCCCGGCCGGGATCGACCGCTTCCCGGTGGATCTGGTCCGGCACTACTTCGGCGACGGCTCGGCGCAGGCCCTGCTGCCCGGTGTGCCCACGGATCGGGTGCTCGCGCTGGGCGCCGAGGACAACCCGGGCATGTTCAACATGGCCCACATGGGGCTGCGGCTCGCGCAGCGCGCCAACGGCGTCTCCGAGCTGCACGGCGAGGTCATCCGCAAGATGTTCCGCAACCTGTGGCCGGGCTTCGGCGTCGCGGAGGTGCCGATCCGGTCGGTCACCAACGGGGTGCACGGCCCGACCTGGTCGGCGCGGGAACTCGGCAAGCTGATCGGTGAGTCCGAAATGGACAGCGGCGCCGGGTTGCGCGGCATCGAGCCGGTCAGCGACTCGCTGCTGTGGGAACTGCGCTGCTCGCTGCGCCAGCGGCTGGTCGACGAGGTGCGCAGGCGGCTGCGCGCCGCGTGGCTGCGGCGCGGCGCCTCGGACCTGGAACTCGGGTGGTGCGACACGGTTTTCGACCCGGACGTGCTCACCATCGGCTTCGCCCGCCGGGTGCCGACCTACAAGCGGGCCACGCTGATGCTGCGCGACACCGAGCGGCTGCGGGAGCTGCTGCTCGACGCGGAACGCCCGGTGCAGATCGTGGTCGCGGGGAAGTCGCACCCGGCGGACGAGGGCGGGAAGGCGATGATCCAGCGGATCGTGCGCTTCGCCGACCAGGCCGACGTGCGGCACCGCATCGTGTTCCTGCCGGACTACGACATGTCGCTGGCCAAGTACCTGGTGTCGGGTTGCGACGTGTGGCTGAACAACCCCGTGCGGCCGCTGGAGGCGTGCGGCACCTCGGGGATGAAGGCGGCGCTCAACGGCGGCCTGAACCTGTCGGTGCGGGACGGCTGGTGGGACGAGATGTTCGACGGCCACAACGGCTGGGCGATCCCGAACGCCGACGGCGTCAGCGACCCGAACCGGCGCGACGACCTGGAGTCCGCCGCCCTGTACGAGCTGATCTCCGACCACGTGGCCCCGATGTTCTACGAGCGCAACACCGACGGGGTGCCGGGCAAGTGGATGTCGATGGTGCGCCACACCCTGGCGACGCTGGGCCCGCGCGTGCAGGCGTCCCGGATGATCCGCGAGTACGTCGACAACCACTACACCCCGGCCGCCCGTTCGGTGCGGGCCGTGTCGGCGGACGACTACCGCGGGGCGCGGGAGATCGCGGACTACCGCGCCCGGCTGCAGGCGGCCTGGACCTGGGTACGGATCAGCGACACCGAGATGTCCGTCGACGACGGCGGCACGCCGCTGCTCGGCGGGCAGGTCACGGTGCGGGCACGGGTCGACCTGGCCGGGCTCGATCCGTCCGATGTAGACGTCGAGGTGGTCGTGGGGCGCGTGGACGACTCCGACGTGCTGCACGACTTCGTCACCGCGTCGATGCGCCCGGCGGACGGCGGCCGCTACGAGGCGTCGGTGACCCTGCCGCACGCCGGCCCTGCGGGCTACACCGTTCGGGTCCTGCCCCGGCACCCGCTGCTGTCCGGCCCGGCCGAGCTGGGCAAGGTCGTCCTGGCCGGCTGACCCGTGAGCGTTCCGGGCGCCATAGCACCCCAAAACGCTCACAGGTCGGCTCAGGTCACGCTTCTGCCCGGACCGGCATCGGGGTTTCGTCTACGCTGACGCTCGGCGCGTGCTGAGACCGGTGCTGCAGGTAGCCGGCCCACGCCGCGGCCAGCAGGCCCGCCGCGCCGATCGCGGCGCCCACCCAGGCCACCGAGGCGAAGCCGAACCCGGCGCTGATGGCCATGCCGCCCAGCATCGGTGCGAGCGTGTTGCCGATGTTGAACGCCGAGGTGTTGACGGCCCCCACGAGCGTCGGAGCCCCGGGTGCGAGGGTGAACGCCCGCGACTGCAGGGCCGGGTTGGTGACGAACCCGCCGACGCCCAGGACGAAGACGAGGATGGTGGTGGTGATCGCGTTGCCCGCCGTGACGGCGAGGAGCGCGGAGGCGATCACCAGGGTGCCGAGGCCGACGAGGAGCGTGCCGACCGGGCGCGCCTGCGCGGTGCGCCCGCCGATCGTCATGCCGATCAGGCCGCCCAGCCCGAACAGCGCCAGCTCGGCGGGAACCCACGCCTCGGGCAGCCCGGTCACGTCGGTCAGCACCGGGGCGAGGTAGCTGAAGGTCACGATGACCGCGCCGAAGGCGAAGGTCGTGATCGCGTACGACAGCCACAGCTGGGGCCGGGCCATCGCGCGCAGTTCGGCTGCGGCGCTGCTGGGCTGCTCGGGCGAGGCCGCGTCGTGGATGGTGAACAGCGAGCACACCAGGCTCACCGCCGTGAGGACGGCGACGGCCCAGAACACCGCTCGCCAGCCGGCGAGCTGGCTGAGCACGGTGCCCGCCGGAACCCCGAAGATGGTGGCGAGGGTCAGGCCGCCCGCGACGATCGCGACGGCCCGGCTCCTGGCGCCGGGCGGCACGAGGCTGACGGCGGCGGCCACCGCGACGGCCCAGAACCCCGCGTAGGACAGGGCGCTCACGATGCGGGTGGCCATCAGCACCCCGTAGCCGGGAGCCAGCGCGCCGACGATGTGCGCGGTGATGAAGACGCCTTGCAGCGCCACCAGTGCTTTCCGGCGCGGCCAGCGGATGGTGGCGATGGCCAGCAGCGGGGCGCCGACGACCATGCCGATGGCGAACGCGGAGATCAGCAGGCCCGCGTCCGGGATGGACACGCCGAGATCTGCGGCCATGCCGGGCAGCAGCCCCGAGAGCATGAACTCCGAGGTTCCCTGGGTGAAGATGCCCAGGCCGAGGATGTAGACGGCAAGGGGCATGGACGGTCCTCCCACGAGTCGGTGATCACTGCCGGCCGACGTTAGCAATGTTTTGAAGCGGTCGATTCAAAATGTGACCGAGGTTTCGTTGCGATCGCTTCAAAACTGCTACGGTGGGGGCATGGCCCGGCCGAGGAAGTTCGACGACGCCCGCGTCCTCGACGCCGCGATGGACACGTTCTGGCGCAACGGGTACGAGGCGACGTCGACCCGGGACCTGAGCGACCGCACTGAACTGGGGCCGTCGAGCCTCTACAACGCGTTCGGCGACAAGCACCAGCTGTACCTGAAGTCGTTGCGCAAGTACTACGAGACCGCCACCGCGGAACAGGCCGCGGTGCTGCAGTGTCCTGGGCCGGTCAAGGACAGGGTGCGGGAACTGCTGGCCGACGCGATCGACGCCGACCTCTCCGGCACCGACCGGCCGGGCTGCTTCGCGATCAACGCGGCCATCGAGCGCGCGAGCTCGGACCCGGACGTCCGCGCCGAGGTGCGGCGGAACTTCGCGGCGGTCGAGGAAGCGCTGCGCGAAACCCTCGAGAGAGGACAGCGCTCCGGCGAGATCGACCCGACGCGCGACGCGGAAACCCTGGCGCGCCAAGTGCTCAGCACGTACTACGGGCTGCGCGTCCTGGCCCGGGTTCAAGACGACCGCCAAGTGCTGATGAGCATCGTGGAGAACCTGCTGGACGGGCTCTGACCGCCAGCACGCCGCCTGCCCGGGCTGTGGCACATGATGGCCGCGTAGATGATCAACGGCGGATCGAGCCTCCGCGGGCGGGTGACGAGCGGGCGACCTTGACCGGCGTCCTCCAGTTCCAGCGCGAAACCCTGGCCATGAAGTGCGCGGGGCTGACCGCGGAGCAGCTCAGGGAGCGCGCGGTCGCGCCCTCGGGGCTCTCGTTGCTCGGGCTGGTCCGGCACCTGGCCGAGGTCGAGCGCAGCTGGTTCCGGAACGCGTTCCGCGGCGAGAACGGCAAAGCCCCTGGACTCCGCCGGGGTCCGACGAGTTCGCCGATTTCGACGTGGACGCCGCCGATCCCGGCGAAGCGTTCGCGATCTGGCGTCGGGAGTGCGCGCGATCCCGGGAGATCGTGTCCGCCGCCGAATCCCTCGATGCCACTTGTGAATACCGCGGCGAGGTCATCTCGCTCCGCTACGTCCTGGCGCACCTGATCGAGGAATACGCGCGGCACAACGGGCACGCCGATCTGCTGCGCGAACGCATCGACGGAACCACCGGCGAATAGCGGTTCCGGTTCGTTCGTAACCAGCCGGTCGGCTGCGGGAGTACTGTTCGAATTGTGTCCCGCAACGCGGAATCCACCAGAGCCCGGATCTTCGGGGCGGCGGTCACCGAATTCGCCGCCCACGGCATCGCCGGTGCCCGCGTCGACCAGATCGCCAAGCGGGCGCGGGCGAACAAGCAACTGATCTACGCCTACTTCGGCAACAAGGATGCGCTGTTCTCGGCGGTGCTGGAACGAACGATGGACGCACTGGCCGCCCAAGTCCCGATCGAGGGCGACGACCTGCCCGACTACGTCGACCGGCTCGCCGCCTACCACCTCGCGAACCCCCACGTGCTGCGCCTGCTGCTGTGGGAATCCCTGGAGCGCGGCGATTCCGGCGTCGTCACCGGCTCCGAACGCTGGGCGCACTACCGCGAGAAGGTGGCCAGCGTCCGCCGTGCCCAGGAAAGCGGAACGGCCACCGGCGAATTCGATGCGGGAATGCTCGGATTGCTCTCGATCGGCATGGTCGGCTGGCCGCTGGCCGTGCCGCAGCTGCGCCGCATGATGCTCGGCGACGCGGAGCCTGCGGGTCTCCGGGCGGCGGCCCGCAAAGCCGTCGAGCGCCTCGCCGAACCGCGCTGATCCGGCGGGCTTCAGGCGCCGGCGCGGAAGGTGCGGCGGTAGGCCAGCGGAGCGACGCCGATCGCGGTGTGCAGGTGCTGGCGCAGCGACGCGGCCGTGGCGAAACCGACCTGGGCGGCGATCTCCTCGATCGGCAGATCGGTGGATTCGAGCAGGTGGCGGGCCCTGGCGACGCGCTGCTGGATGAGCCACCGGCCGGGGCTGAGCCCCACCTCGTTGCGGAACCGGCGGGCGAACGTGCGACCGCTCATCCGGGCGTGCTCGGCGAGATCGGCCAGCGTCAGCGGCAGGTGGAGGTTCGCGGCCGCCCAATCCCGGGTCGGCGCGGTGCCCAGCTCGGACGGTTCGGGGACCGGCTGCTCGATGTACTGCGCCTGGCCGCCATCCCGCCACGGCGGCACGACGCACCTCCGCGCCACCTGGTTGGCCACCTCGCTGCCGTGGTCGAAGCGCACGATGTGCAGGCACACGTCGACCCCGGAGGCCGCGCCCGCGGATGTCAGCACGTCGCCGTCGTCGACGAAGAGCACGTCCGGGTCGAGGAGCACGTTCGGGAACATCCGCCGGAACGGCTCGACCAGGCACCAGTGCGTGGTCGCCGGACGGCCGTCGAGCAGTCCGGCCGCGGCCAGCACGAACGCGCCGGTGCAGATCGACACGATTCGGGTGCCGGGGCGGACGAGCGCCAGCGCATCGGCCACCGGCCGCGGCAGCTCGGCGGTCACCTCGGTGAGGTCGTACGGCGGGATCACGACGGTGTCGGCGGTGCTCAGCACCTCCGGGCCGTGCTCGACCGAGATCGTGAAGTCGGCGTCGCTGCGCACCGGGCCGCCGTCGGCGGTGCAGGTCAGCACCTCGTACCGGCGGCCGGCGCTGCCGAAGATCCGCTTGGGGATGCCCAGCTCGAACGGGTACACGCCGTCGAGCGCCAGGACCACGACCCGATGCATGGCACGATCCTATCGAATGTTGGCAATCAAGCCATTTCGTCGGTCTTGGCCGGGAGGCAGGCTGGAAGGCATGAGTGAAGCCAGCAAGATGCGCGCCATCAGCCAGGACGTCCTCGGCGGACCCGAGGTGCTCCAGGAGGTGCGGCTCGACCGACCGGTTCCGGGCCCGGGCGAGGTGCTGATCCGGGTGCGCGCTGCCGGGCTCAACCCGACCGACTGGAAGCACCGGGCGTACAAGGTGTTCCTCGGCGAACCGCCGCTCGTCCTCGGCTGGGACGTCTCCGGCGTCGTCGAGGCCGTCGGCGTCGGCGTCACGCTGCACAAGCCGGGCGACGAGGTCTTCGGGATGCTGCCCTACCCGCACGGCGTCGGCTCCCACGCCGAGTACGTGACCGGCCCGGCCCGCGCCTTCGTCCTCAAGCCGTCCAATGTGGACCACGTGCAGGCGGGAGCCATCCCGCTCGCCGCGCTGACGGCATGGCAGGCCCTGGTGGACACGGCCCGCCTGCAGCCGGGGCAGCGCGTCCTGATCCACGCGGCCGCGGGCGGCGTCGGGCACTTCGCCGTGCAGATCGCCAAGGCGCGCGGCGCCCACGTGATCGGGACGGCCAGCGCGGGCAAGCACGAGTTCCTGCGCGGCCTCGGCGCCGACGAGCTGATCGACTACCAGAACGTCGATTTCGCGGAAGTCGTCAGCGATGTCGACGTCGTGCTGGACCCGCTCGCAGGCGACACCCGCACCCGCTCACTGCGCACGCTCCGGCGCGGCGGCCTCCTCGTGTCGATCCTGCCGTTCGGGCGGGAAGAAGACGCTGCCGAAGCGGAGCGTCGCGGCGTGCGGGTGGAGCTGATGCTGGTCGAGGCGGACCAGGAGGGCATGCGCGCCATCGCCGAACTCGTCGAGTCGGGCCGGCTGCGCCCGGAAATCGCCGGGGTGTTCCCGCTGGCGGACGCGGCCAAGGCCCACGCCCTCGGCGAAACCGGCCGCACCACAGGGAAACTGGTGCTCGCGGTGGAGTGATCCGTTCTGGAAGGGATCACGCCACCGAAAGCCGCTGGCGGGTCTCGGTGACCCGGGGCGACCACGGGGCCAGCTCCTCGGCCTTGGCCAACGCGGCGCGCGCGGCGGCGTTGTCGTGGCAGGCCATGTGCGCGCGGGCGAGCGTGGCGAGGTCGTCGGCGCGGGAGAGCGGGGAGTGGTTGTACTCGGCGCCGGTCGTGGCGAGGTGGACAGCGCGGTCCGCGTCGCCCTCGATCAGCGCGAGGAGCCCATTGGTGCCGCTCAGCTCGAACTCCGGGTAACCGAGCTGGATCGCGTCCTCGAGCGCCTTCTTGGCGGTCGGCAGCAGGGTTTCCGCGGGCAGTTGGCCGGCTTCCACCGCCTTGAACCCGAGCCCCGCCAGGCCCGCCAGCAGGTAGGGCATCTTGCGCGGCGGGATCTCGTCGCTGTTCGCCAGCAGCTTCAGCATCATCATGACCCCCGTCGCGTAATCGCCGCGCGACTCCAGCACGGAGATCTGGCACGTGACCGTTCCGTTCAGGCCCGGATACTGCGCGGCGAGTTCATCGGCGTGCTCCTGCGCGCGATCGATGTCGCCCTTGCGCAGCGCCTCGTACGCACGAGCGGCCAGCGGTGCGGACAGGAAGTCGGAGCGTTCGGGATCCTTCATGCGAGGAAGCGAGAAGAGCAACCAACCGGTCGACGTGGTCAGCGGAACCCGCATCGGCCACAACTTGTAGAGCATCAACGGCGTTGCGGCGAGCACGAAGCCGCGCCCGAACGGGCCGTCGGCGAGCAGCCAGCCCGCCACGACCGCCGCGACACCCACCAGCGCCGACAGCAAGCCGGCCAACCAGCACCGCAAGATCACCGGCGAACGCCACGGGCCGATCTGAGCCCGCAGCGTGATGGGCAAGGAACGGATCGTGAAGGTCACGTGGCCCAGCCGCCACGACGCGACTTCCCGCATCGCGCCGAAGATCACCTGCCGGACCCGCAGCCCGAAAACCACCGAACCCAAGAGCAAACCCAGCTGGGTCGCCATCGGAAGCAAGGCCACCCCGACCAGGGCGCCGAGCCAACCGATGGCCGCCCCGGCCGGCCCGCTGCCGGCGATCAGCTCCACGGCCACCACGGCGACCGCACCCGCCACGGCGGCTATGACCCAGGGGCGGAACAAAAGACTCTGAGCTCGCACAAGGACGAAAGCGTACGGGACCGGGCCGCGGCCGATACCCGCTTTCGACCAGGTGCCCAACCACCGACGGCGCCGGCATCGGGCGCAAGCATGGGAACTTTCCTGTCACCGACCGCGGGCGCGGCGCGAGGATGGGAACTTTCCTGTCAAACCAGCGCGGCGGGATTGCCCGGATCGCAGCGCGAGCATGGGAACTTTCCTGTCACGGATGGCGGGGCCTTGTCGTGAGCATGGGAACTTTCCTGTCATCAAGCATTGGGTCGGCGCGAGGATGGGAACTTTCCTGTCGACGGAGGCGCCTTCGCGCTTGGTGGGGCGTGGTGTGAGCAAGGGAACCTTCCTGTCACGGGTGGCAGGAAGGTTCCCTTGCTCGCAGTTGGTCGGAGTGTCAGACGTTGGTGGTGACCGGGAGGCCGGCCGCCTTCCAGGCCCGGAAACCGCCCGCCAGGTCCGTGGCCTTGGTCAGGCCGAGCCCCTTCGCCTGGGCGGCCGCGAGGCTGGAGGCGTAGCCCTCGTTGCACACCAGGACCACCGGGCGGTCGGGGTGCAGGCCGTCCAGCCGGTGGCCGCCGGCCGGGTCCAGCCGCCACTCCAGCACGATCCGCTCCACCGTCAGCGAGCCCGGGATCTCGCCTTCGGTGAGTCGGTCGGACTGCGGCCTGATGTCGATGATCAGGCCGCCGTCCTGCTGCAACGCGAACGCCTCCCGCGGCGAGACGCGGGTGAGCTTCGCGCGCGACTCGGCCAGCAGGTGGTCGATGCCGTACGGACCGGCTGTGGTGCTGTCCTGTCGCTGGGTCGGGATCTCGCTCATCCGAGCTCCTTCGGCTGCGGGGTGGGCGGTTGCGGCGCGTGGATCCGCTGCGGCGGGACCGGTGGCACCTCGGCCAGATCCGAGTAGTAGCGGACCGGCAGCAGAGGCGGCGAGTACGCGTGCACGCTCGCCGAGTTCACCGAGCTGACGTTGCGGACCTGGTGGGCGCGCCCGCTGCCGAAGCCGACGCCCGAGCCGACGTCGTGGTGCACAGTGCGCACCGGGCCCGCGGGATAGCGGTAGTCCTCCCGGAGCGCGCCGAACAGCACGGAGAACGAGCCGGACGCACCGCCGTGGTCGTGCGGCTCCGTGCCCTGTCCCGGCGCCCACGACAGCAGCCACAGCTCGACGCCCGCGGTCAGGCCGAGCTTGGCCCACCAGCGTTGTTGGTCGTCGACCCGGACGATGTCGAGCAGCGGTCCGGTCAGTTCGGACGTGACCAGACTGGTGAGGTCGCGCAGTTCGCGTGGGCTCCACAGCAGGTGATCGGGGCGGATCAGGTCGTGCAGCAGCGGCAGGTCGAGGCCGGGGTGCAGCTCGACCGTGCCCGGCGCGGGAACCGGTTCGGCCGGGGTGTATTCGGAAACGGGGGTGGTCGGGTTGCCGTTGGACAGGTGCTGTCGCACAGCGCTCATGCGTGTCTCCAAGTTCGTGTCTTGCAAATGAGCACGGCACGACACGCACACCCCGCTATGGGGCGTGATTCGGCGGATTGATTCGTCGGGCCGCGCGATGAGCCTGGAAGGCGGTAGCAGAACCGCTTCAGCGACAGGCGGAGGTGACGACCAGGAAGAGGTCGATCACGCGATCGCGGGTGAGAAACGAATCGGACACGCTTGCGATCGTGGCACGGCCGCGGGGATCGTGCCAGCACGATCGCGGTCGTCCCGATATCTGGGCACCCGGCGCGCGCTCGTGCGGCCGGGATCTGCCGGCCGGGCGAGCACAGGATGCGCCCGGCCGCAACTGCTGACGGAGCAGACGGAACAATGGGTCTCCGGAGGGACCTGCCGGAATCTGCGGCGGTCCGGACGGAGACGAACCGCCTGCGCGTCGCCCGCGGCGCCGCGGTCGGTCACGGCTGGGAGGTAGACGTGGACGACCTGGTCATCCGGATGGATGGCGTCGGTGTTCGGCGGGGCACGACGACGCTGGTGGCCGACGTGAACTGGTCGGTCGAGCTCGACGAGCGCTGGGTCGTGCTGGGCCCCAACGGCGCGGGCAAGACGACGCTGCTGAAGATGGCCAGCACCGAGATGCACCCGAGCGAGGGCAGCGTCGACGTGCTCGGCGAACGGCTCGGCAAGACCAACGTGTTCGACCTCCGTCCCCGCATCGGCCTGTGCTCGGCTGCGCTGGCGGCCCGCATCCCTGGTGACGAGCTGGTCCGCGACGTCGTGGTCAGCGCCGGATATTCGGTCGTCGGCCGGTGGCGCGAGGAGTACGACGCGATGGACACCGACCGGGCGGCCGAGCTGCTCGACCTGCTCGGCGTGGCGCACCTCGCCGACCGCGAGTACGCGACGTTGTCCGAAGGGGAGCGCAAACGCACCACTATCGCGCGTGCTCTGATGACCGATCCCGAGCTGCTGCTGCTCGACGAGCCGGCCGCGGGGCTGGACCTGGGCGGCCGGGAGGACCTGGTGGCGCGGCTGTCCGCGCTGGCCATGGACCCGGACGCGCCCGCATCCGTGCTGGTCACCCACCACGTCGAAGAGATCCCGCCGGGCTTCACGCACGGCCTGCTGCTGCGCGAGGGCGGCATCGTCGCGCAGGGACTGCTCGAAGACGTGCTCACCGAGGACAACCTGTCGAAGACCTTCGACCAGGACCTGGAGCTGCAGCGCAGCGGCGCCCGTTACTTCGCCCGGCGGCGCGGCTGAGTTCAGGGTGGGAGGCGCCGCTGCGGGATCGGACGACGTTCCGGGTCGAGCGCGGGCGCTGAGATCCGTGACACAGCAGTCGTGGGGCGGCGCGCGATAGCCTGCCCGGCGAGGTGGCGGTTCGACGAGGAGGTTGCTGCGTGGGCGAGTTCGTCAGGCTTGAGGTGGACGGCGCGATCGGGACGATCCGGTTGGATCGGCCGCCGATGAACGCCTTGAACCGGCAGATCGAGATCGAGCTGCGGGAAACGGCGATCGAGGCCGCCGAGCGCTCCGATGTTCGCGCCGTGATCGTCTACGGCGGCGAGAAGGTCTTCGCGGCGGGCGCGGACATCAAGGAAATGGCCGACATGTCCTACACCGACATGGCGCGCAAGGAGGAGCGCGGCCTGTCGGACGCGATGAGCCAGGTCGCCGCCATCCCGAAGCCGACCGTGGCAGCCCTCACCGGGTACGCCCTCGGTGGCGGCTTCGAGCTGGCGCTGAGCTGCGACCGGCGCATCGCCGGGGAGAACGTCAAGGTCGGCCAGCCGGAGATCCTGCTGGGCGTCATCCCCGGCGCCGGCGGCACGCAGCGGCTCGCTCGCCTGATCGGGCCCAGCAAGGCCAAGGACATCATCTACACCGGGCGTTTCGTCGACGCCCAGGAAGCGCTTTCGCTGGGCATGATCGACGAGGTCGTCGCGCGCGACGAGGTGTACGCGGCGGCGCGCCGCTGGGCCGAGCAGTTCACCGGCGGCGCGGCCCGTGCGCTGGCCGCGGCGAAGGCCGCGATCGACGGCGGGCTGGACGTCGACCTGGACACCGGGCTGAAGCTGGAGACCCACCTGTTCGCGGGCACCTTCGCCACCGAGGACCAGAAGATCGGCATGCGCTCGTTCGTCGAGAACGGGCCCGGCAAGGCCGAGTTCACCGGGAACTAGGCCCGGACGGAACGAATCGTGACAGCCCGCCCCACCAGTCCGCCCTGCGCTTCCGTTGCCGGAGCGCGGTTCCGGCGACGGCGTTGAGGAGTTCTGGTGGGGTACGGCTTCGATCTCGATGATGTTGCGTTCCTGCGCTCGGCGGCCGGACGGGATGCCGTCGCCGAGCTTTCCGGGCTCGCGCTGACCAATTCGACGCGGCTCAACGACGTCGCCGCCGCTCGCAAGCTCGTCGGCGAGCGGTTCGCGGCGGCCGCGTTGGAGACGGCCGTGCTGCGGCGCAAGGCGGAGTCCAAATTGGACGACCCCGCCGGCTGGTTGTTCACCGATCCGGCGCTGCAGCAGGCGACGGCGAGCGTGGTGGCACGGCATCGCGCGCAACGGCTGGCCGGGCGCGATGTGCACGACGTGACTTGCTCCATCGGGGCGGATCTGGCCGCGTTGGCCGCCGTCGCTCGCCGCTGCGTGGGCTCCGACCTCGATCGAGTCCGGTTGGCCATGGCCCAGCACAACCTCGCGGTTTCCGGGCGGTCGGTGGCGCTTGTGGAAGCCGACGCACTGCGCCCGGTGACCCGCGGCACGGCCGTGGTCGCGGACCCGGCGCGCCGGGACGACGCCGGTCGGCGTCGCTGGAACCCAGCGGATCTCGTCCCACCGCTGGACGACCTGCTCGACGTCTATGCCGGCCGCGATCTCGTGGTGAAGTGCGCCCCTGGGCTGGATTTCGCGGCGGTCCCGGACGCAGCCGAGGCCGAGGTGGTGTCGCTGGCCGGGCAGGTTCGGGAGGCCGCGCTGTGGTTCGGCGGGCTGGCGGATCCGCAGGTTCGGCGCCGGGCGACGGTGCTGCGGCCGGACGGCACCGGGTGGGCGATCACCGACGCGGAGCCGGACGACTGCCCCGCGGTCGAGGTCCGGCAGTGGATCGTGGACCCGGACGGCGCCGTGGTGCGCGCCGGGCTCGTCCGGCACTACGCCGCGCGGCACGGGCTCGCCCAGCTCGACCCGCACATCGCCTACCTGACCGGCGACGAGCCTCCCCCGGGCGTCCGCGCCTTCCGGGTCTTCGAGCACTGCCGTTACAACGAGAAGTCGCTGCGCGCCCTGCTGCGCAGACACGAAGTGGGCAGGCTGGAGATCCTGGTCCGCGGTGTCGACGTGGATCCGGATGCGCTGCGCCGCCGCCTCAAGCTCAAGGGCTCGCAGGAAGCCACCGTGGTGCTGACCAGGGTCGGCGACACCGCGATGGCGTACCTGTGCCACGCCGAGCGCACCTGAGTGCGCTAGGTCACTCGATTTCGCCTTCCGGGAGGGCGCGCTGTGAGCGTGCCGAAAACCAGAGGCAGTCGGTGGGGCGTCTTCTCTATGCTTGGGCGAAGTATGGGTACGTCGTCTGTTGAATCTCCGCTCGTCGATCTGCGCGAACGGTTGTCCGAGCTGATGCTGCACGACCAGCGTCGGCTGCGTCGTCGCATCGAGGGAGCCCGCAAGATCCGCGACCGGCAGGCCTTGGCGGCCGTGACCGCGGAGATCACCGGCGACATCGAGGCCGCGGAGCGGCGGATCGAGCAGCGCCGCGCGAACGTGCCCGAGATCAGCTATCCGGAGGCGCTGCCGGTCAGCCAGCGCCGGGACGACCTGCTCGCGGCCATCCGCGACAACCAGGTCGTCATCGTCGCAGGTGAGACCGGTTCCGGGAAGACGACGCAGCTGCCGAAGATGTGCCTGGAGCTGGGCCGCGGCATCCAGGGCCTGATCGGGCACACCCAGCCCCGGCGGCTGGCCGCCCGCACCGTCGCCGAACGCGTCGCCGAGGAACTCGACACCGAGCTCGGCGACGCCATCGGCTACCAGGTGCGCTTCACCGAGCGGGCCGGCACCGAGACCCTGGTCAAGCTGATGACCGACGGCATCCTGCTGGCCGAGATCCAGCACGACCGGCTGCTGCGGCGCTACGACACGCTGATCATCGACGAGGCGCACGAGCGCAGCCTGAACATCGACTTCATCCTCGGCTACCTCAAGCAGCTGCTGCCGCGCCGCCCCGACCTGAAGGTGATCATCACCTCGGCCACCATCGACCCGGAGCGCTTCTCGCGGCACTTCGACGACGCGCCGGTGATCGAGGTCTCCGGGCGCACCTATCCCGTCGAGGTCCGGTACCGCCCGCTGCTGGACGACTCCGACGAGAACGAGGACGTCGTCCGCGACCAGACGCAGGCCATCTGCGACGCCGTGGGCGAGCTCTGCGCGGAAGGGCCCGGCGACATCCTGGTCTTCCTCAGTGGTGAGCGGGAGATCCGGGACGCCACCGACGCGCTGAAGCAGCAGAACCTGCGCAACACCGAGGTGCTGCCGCTGTACGCGCGGTTGACGGCCGCCGAGCAGCACCGCGTGTTCCAGCCGCACTCCGGCCGGCGGATCGTGCTGTCCACCAACGTGGCCGAGACCTCGCTGACCGTGCCGGGCATCAAGTACGTCATCGACCCCGGCACCGCGCGCATCTCCCGGTACAGCTTCCGGACGAAGGTGCAGCGGCTGCCCATCGAACCGATCTCGCAGGCCTCGGCGAACCAGCGCAAGGGCCGCTGCGGCCGGGTTTCCGAAGGCATCTGCGTCCGGCTGTACTCCGAGGAGGACTTCGAGTCCCGCCCGGAGTTCACCGACCCGGAGATCCTGCGCACCCACCTGGCCTCGGTCATCCTGCAGATGACGTCGCTGGGGCTGGGCGAGATCGAGTCGTTCCCGTTCCTGGAGCCGCCGGACCGCCGCCAGATCACCGACGGCGTCAACCTGCTCCACGAGCTCGGTGCCCTGGACCGGTCGAAGACCGAGCTGCACAAGCGGCTGACCCCGGTCGGCCGCAAGCTCGCCCAGCTGCCGATCGACCCGCGCATCGCGCGGATGGTGCTCGAAGCGGAGCGCAACGGCTGCGTGCGCGACATGCTGGTGATCGCCGCCGCGCTGTCCATCCAGGACCCCCGCGAGCGACCCGAGGACAAGCAGCAGGCCGCCGACCAGAAGCACGCGCGCTTCGTCGACAAGGACGCCGAGTCCGACTTCGTCACCTACCTCAACATGTGGCGGTACCTGCGCACCCAGCAGAAGGAACTGTCCTCCAACCAGTTCCGGAAGCTGTGCCGGACCGACTTCCTCAACTACCTCCGGGTCCGCGAGTGGCAGGACCTCTACGGCCAGCTGCGGCAGATGGTCAAGTCGATGGGCATGACGCTCGGCGACGAGCAGGCCGAGGCGTCGCGGATCCACCAGTCGGTGCTGGCCGGCCTGCTGTCGCACATCGGCCTCAAGGACGTCGAGAAGAAGACCGAGAAGAAGCAGGGGCAGCCCGGGCGCGGTTCGAACGAGTACCAGGGCGCGCGCAACGCCAGGTTCGCCGTGTTCCCCGGCTCGTCGCTGTTCAAGAAGCCGCCGCGCTGGGTGATGGCGGCGGAGCTGGTGGAGACCTCCCGCCTCTGGGCGCGCATCGCCGCCCGCATCGAACCGGACTGGGTGGAGCAGCTCGCGCAGCACCTGGTCAAGCGCAGCTACAGCGAACCGCACTGGGAGAAGGACCGCGCCGCGGTGGTCGCCGTCGAGCGCGTCACGCTCTACGGCGTTCCGCTTGTGGTCGGCCGCAAGGTCAACTACGGGCGCATCGACCCGGAGCTGAGCCGGGAGCTGTTCATCCGGCACGCGCTCGTGGAGGGCGACTGGGACACCCGGCACGCGTTCTTCCACGAGAACCGGGCGATGCTCGACGAGGTCGAGGACCTCGAGGAACGGGCCCGGCGGCGCGACATCCTGGTCGACGACGAGACGCTGTTCGAGTTCTACGACCAGCGCATCGGCGCCGACGTCGCCTCCGGTAGGCACTTCGACTCGTGGTGGAAGAAGGCCCGCCAGGAGCAGCCGGACCTGCTCAACTTCGAGAAGTCGATGTTGATCAACCAGGAATCGGCGGCGGTCAGCGACCAGGACTACCCCGACTTCTGGGCGCAGGGCGGGCACCGGCTGCCGCTGTCGTACCAGTTCGAGCCGGGCGCCGACGCGGACGGCGTGACCGTGCACATCCCGCTGGCGGTGCTCAACCAGATCGAACCGGATGGTTTCGACTGGCAGATCCCCGGCCTGCGCGAGGAAGTCGTGACGGCCCTGCTGAAGTCGTTGCCGAAGAACGTGCGCCGGAACTTCGTCCCGGCTCCGGACTTCGCCAAGGCGGCGCTGTCCCGGATGCCCTCGCCGGACGGCCCGCTGCTGGATGCCCTGCAACGACAGCTCCAGGGCATGACCGGCGTCGCCGTGTCGCGCTCCGAATGGGACCTCGAGCGGGTGCCGGAGCACCTGAAGATGACCTTCCGTGTGGTGGACGGCAAGGGCCGCAAGCTCGCCGAGTCCAAGGACCTGGAGTCGCTCAAGCAGCGGCTGAAACCCAAGCTCCGCGCCGAGATCTCCGCCGCCGCCGACGACGTCGAGCAGCGCGGGCTGCGCTCCTGGAGCTTCGGCTCGTTGGCTCGCACCTTCGAGCAGCAGCGCTCGGGCCACGCGGTGAAGGCGTATCCGGCACTGGTGGACGAGCAGGACAGCGTCGCGGTGCGGATGTTCGACACCGAGGAGGAGCAGCGGCAGGCTCTGTGGGACGGCACCCGCCGAATGCTGCTGCTGAACCTCCCGTCGCCGGTGAAGTCCATCCAGCGCGGGATGACCAGCACTGCCCGGCTCGTGCTGGGCAGCAGCCGGTACGGCGACCTCGCCGCCGTGCTCGACGATTGCGTGAGCTGCGCCGTCGACAAGCTGATGGCGGATTGCGGCGGCCCGGTGTGGGACCAGGCTGCCTACGATTCCCTGCAGGCCAAGGTCCGGGCACGGCTGGGCGAGGTCACCGTCGACGCGGTGTCCAAAGTGGAGCTGGTGCTGATGGCGGCGCAGCGGGTGGAGACGCTGCTGGCCGACCAGCCCCGGAACCTGAACCCCGCCGCGCTCGCCGACATCCAGGACCAGTTGGGCGGGCTGCTCTACCCCGGCTTCGTGACCGGGACCGGTTTCGCGCGGCTGTCCGATCTGACGCGCTACCTGCGCGGGATCGAGCAGCGGCTGGAGAAGCTGCAGCATCATCCGCAGCGCGACCGGGACTGGATGCAGCAGGTGGACGAGGTCGAGCAGCGCTACCGGGACATGCTGGCGGACCTTCCGCCGGGGCGCGCCCCGGGCGAATCCCTGCGGCAGATCGGGTGGCTGATCGAGGAGCTGCGGGTGAGCCTCTTCGCGCAGACGCTCGGCACGTCGCAGCCGGTGTCGGTGAAGCGTATCCACCGCGCGATGGACAAGTTGGAGCGCTGATCCGGCGCTCGCCGCGACTGCCGGCGAGCCGGACAAGTGCTTGAGCACGGCCGTGACGTGCATGGCTGATCCCTCCGGGGTGCGAACTGGTGCGTCGGGCGGGCACCGAGACCGGTCGGCCTGGTTCGGTGCATCCGAGGCGCGACCGTTTTCGAGCTCGCGTGATTCATCGGGAATTGCGTGCTCGAACGGTCGTGATCCCCGAAAAGCCGTGCTCTGCAAGGTCATGCGCCTGCAAAGGACGCCGCCGTGTGCCCGCAAGCCGTGTGCTTTGCGGAGTCGCGTTCGGCGAAGGCTTTGCAGGACCGGAGTTTCGGAGAAGGCGCCTCAGATCGCCCAACATCGAGTATTCGCGCTCGAACTGTCGTTCGCATCACTCGGCGGGGTGGAACCCGCTGCGAGATCGCGGTTTCGGCTCCTCGTGCGCGGCCGCAGCCGGAAAACCCGTTGGGAATGGGGAAGATCCGCGTCCGCCGCGAACTCGGCGGCGAACGCGGCGGAGCGCTGCCGTGCCGCTCAGGTAGCGGGGGAGACGGTCACACCCAATGCGCCCGGCCCCGCGTGGGCGCCCAGGACCGCGCTCGTCTCCTCCAAGGTGACGCGGCGGATCTGGGGCAGCTGGGACCGCAGGTCGTCCAGCACGCGCTGAGCTCGGTCGGCGAACTGGAAGTGCTCGACGCCGACGTCGACCGGTCCGCTGCCGGCTCGCTGGACCGCGTTCGCGACCGCCTTCTTGAGCGCCCGGTCCGGCCCGATGCCCTTCGTCAGCTGGTCGATGATGCCCTCCTTGAGGACGAGCACCGGCTTGATCGACAGGGTCTGGCCGAGCCAGGCCTGGGCGCGTCCGATCCGGCCGCCGCGCTGCAGGTATTCCAGGGTGTCCACGTAGAGCAGCTGCGTGGTGGTGCGCAGGCGCCGGTCCAGCACGCTCATCACGCCCTGCGGGGTCGCGCCGGAGACGGCGGCTTCGGCCGCGGCCATCACCGGGAAGCCGAGGCCGAGCCCGACCAGCCGGGAGTCGACCACGTAGACCGGGATGCCGATCTCCGCCGCGGCGGCACGGGCCGACTGGCAGGTCCGGGACAGTCCCTCGGAGATGTGGATGGAGATGATCGCCTCGGCACCGGAGGACGCGGCGTCCGTGTAATTCCAGAAGAAGGCCGGCGGTGGCGGTTCGCCGGTCGCCACCGGGATTCCGTCGCGCATCGCCTGGGCCAGCGTCGAGTGCGGCACCCGGCGCTCGTCGTTGTACTCGTCGCCGACCTTGAGTTCCAGCTGGACGATGGAGATGCCCAGCTGTTCGGCGACGTCGTGCGGTATGGAAGCCGTCGAGTCGGTCACGATGGCGACGCGTTGCCTCATGCGGGCCAGGCTACTAACTGGTAGCCGGTCGGCGTGCGTGCCCCGGCGGAAATACCGTCACCGGCACCCGGCGTTTTGAGGTACGGCGAGGTGAGTACCGTCACTCCAGGGGCCTGGTTGCACCGGTGCTACCGGCTAGTAACATTCCGGGTGGTTGGCGTCACTGTGCTTTTCGAACAGGGACGTGGCAAGGTCAACCTACCCGGACAAAACAGCGCCGGGTCCACAAGCAAAGCCGCTGGAGGACCAGCGAGCGTCGTCTGTCCGCAGGAGGTCGAAGAGGGCCCATGAACATCGTCGTCCTGGTCAAGCAGGTGCCCGACACGTATTCCGAGCGGAAGCTGTCTGCGGCGGATCACACGTTGGATCGCGAGTCGGCCGATGCGGTGTTGGATGAGATCAACGAGCGCGCGGTGGAGGAAGCGCTGTTGATCAAGGAGGCTCAGGGCGGCGAAGTGACCGTCGTCTGCATGGGCCCGGATCGCGCTACGGATGCGATTCGCAAGGCGTTGTCGATGGGTGCGGACAAGGCGGTGCACCTCTCTGATGAGGCGCTGCACGGCACGGACGCGCCGTCGACCGCACGGGCGTTGGCGAAGGTGATCGGCACCGTTGAGGGTGTGGATCTGGTGATCGCCGGTAACGAGGCCACGGACGGTCGCACGGGTGCGGTGCCGGCGATGGTGGCCGAGGTGCTGGGCTGGCCGCAGCTGACCTTCGCGCGCAAGGTCGTCACCGATGGTTCGAGCGTGTCGATCGAGCGGGAGACCGACGCGGGGATCCTGAACGTCGAGGCCGCGTTGCCGGCGGTCGTCAGCGTGACGGAGAAGATCAACGAGCCGCGGTACCCGTCGTTCAAGGGCATCATGGCCGCGAAGAAGAAGCCGGTCGCCGTGTTGTCGCTGGCGGACGCCGGGATCGACGCGGGCGAGGTGGGCCTGGCCAGTGCCGGGTCGGCCGTGGTGGAGTCCGCGCCGAAGCCGCCGAAGTCCGGTGGCGTGAAGGTCACCGACGAGGGCGAGGGCGGCGTGGCCGTCGCGGAGTTCCTGGCTGGCGAGAAGCTGCTCTGAGTCGTTCACGGGTTTTCGAGGAGGCATTGATTCATGGCTGAGGTTCTGGTCCTCGTCGATCACATGGACGGCGAGGTCAAGAAGGTCACGCACGAGCTGCTGACCGCGGCGCGCCGGCTGGGCGAGCCGTCGGCGGTGGTGGTCGGCGAGCCGGGTACCGCTGGGAAGCTCACCGATGCGCTGGCCGCCTACGGTGCGGCGAAGGTCTACGCCGCGGAATCGGCGGAGGCCGCGCAGTTCCTGGTGACCCCGCAGGTCGACGTGCTCGCCGCGCTGGTGGGCAGCGTGTCGCCGGCGGCGGTGCTGGTGCCGGCGTCGATCGACGGCAAGGAGATCGCCGGCCGGCTGGCGATCCGCACCGGTTCGGGTCTGCTGTCGGAGGTCGTCGACCTCGACGGTGAGGGCGTGGCGTCGCACTCGCTGTTCGGTGGCACCTACGACGCCAAGGCCAAGGTCACCAAGGGCACGCCGGTGATCACCGTGCTGCCGGGCGCGATCGAGCCCGAGCAGGCCGCGGGTGCCGCGGCGGTGGAGTCCGTGGAGGTTCCGGCCTCCTCGGGCGCGAAGATCACCGGCCGGCAGCCCGCCGAGGCCGGCGACCGCCCCGAACTCACCGAGGCCAGCATCGTGGTCTCCGGTGGTCGTGGTGTCGGTTCGGCGGAGTCCTTCGATGTCGTGGAGAAGCTCGCCGACAGCCTGGGTGCCGCGGTGGGTGCCTCGCGTGCGGCGGTGGACTCCGGTTACTACCCGCACCAGTTCCAGGTCGGCCAGACCGGTAAGACCGTGTCGCCGCAGCTGTACATCGCCCTCGGTATCTCGGGCGCGATCCAGCACCGGGCCGGTATGCAGACGTCGAAGACGATCGTCGCGGTGAACAAGGACCCCGAAGCCCCGATCTTCGAGATCGCCGACTTCGGCGTCGTGGGTGACCTGTTCAAGGTCGCCCCGCAGCTCACCGAGGAGATCACCAAGCGCAAGGGCTGAGCCCCGAGCTGATCTGACGCATAAGGCGGGCCGCACCCAGGTGCGGCCCGCCTTATGCGCGTCAGCCCGCGCGAGCTTCGTCGCGGCCCTGGCAGGCGAGCCGGTCGGCGCGTTCGTTCTCCGGGTGGCCGTTGTGCCCCTTGACCCATTCCCACTGCACGTCGCCGTGGCGCGCGCATTCCGCGTCCAGGCGCTGCCACAGGTCGGCGTTCTTGACCGGCTGCTTGGCCGACGTCAGCCAGCCGTTGCGCTTCCAGCCGTGCACCCACTGCGTGATGCCCTTGAGCACGTACGTGCTGTCCGTGAAGATGCGCACGGCGGGCATCGGCCGGGTCAGCGCGGCCAGGCCCTCGATGACCGCCATCAGCTCCATCTTGTTGTTCGTCGTCGCTGCGTCCTTGCCGTAGAGCTCCCGCTCGTGGTCGCCGTACCGCAGCACGACGCCCCAGCCGCCCGGGCCGGGATTTCCGCTGCATGCGCCGTCGGTGTAGAGGTCGACGTGGTCCGTCGTTCGCTGCATACCCCGGAATCTAATCGTCGGCGCCGTTGCGCCGGTCCGGCGGTGGGTGACAGGAAGGTTCCCATGCTCGCGCCCGGGCGCTCGGGGTAATGGCAGGAAGGCTCCCCTGCTCCGCGTTTCGGGGTCGGCGGATGACAGGAAAGTTCCCTTGCTCTCGCGCCTGTGACAGGAAGGTTCCCTTGCTCGCATTCGGTTTCGTCTGTGACAGAAAGGTTCCCTTGCTCGCATTGGTGCCGTTGGTGGCAGAAAGGTTCCCCTGGTTCGAAAATCGGGTGCGGGGGTTGGTGGGGAGTGGCATGCTCGGCGGACGTGCGAATACTGTTCTCCGTCGGGCCCGGTTATGGGCTTATGCTGCCGATCGTCCCGTTGATCTGGGCTGCTCGGATCGCCGGGCATGAAGTGCTGGTCGCCACCACTGCCGAAATGCCCGATGTCGGTGCGCGGGCCGGGCTTCCCGTAGTGGACGTCTTCCCGGAGCACGACGTGTGGGATGCGCTGCTGCGCGGGATCACGTCGGAGGGCGATTCGCCCGAGATCGAGCGGGTGGCCGCTGCCACGGGTTTGTCCGGGGCCTACGAGAAGGTGTCCCAGGCGGGCAATCCGTTCGGGCTGTTCACGCTGACCATGACCGAAGGCACCATCGACGCGGGACGGGCGTTCGGTGCGGACCTCGTCGTGCACACCACCGATCACGCAGCCGGGCGGTTGGCCGCGGCCGCGCTCGGGGTGCCGGTGCTGGAGGTCGGCAACCGGATTTCCTGGTCGTCGCGCGATGAGGAGTTCCGCAACGGGCGCAACCTCTACGACGATGACGACGTCACCCTTGCCCTGCGGGACAAGCTCGGCATTCCTGGCGGTCCGCCGCGGGTGATCGCGCGGATCGATCCGCGCGCGCCCAGCATGGGCGGGCTCGTCGCGGACGAGCCGGATCCGCTGGACGGCATCCCGTGGTGGTCGATGCGGTTCGTGCCGTTCAACGGCGGGGTCGTGGTTCCCGAGTGGGCGTTGCGGCGGCCGGAGCGGCCGCGGGTCGGCGTCACCCTCGGTACCGTGGTGCCGATCATGAGCGGCACCAGCAACCTCTCGGCCGTGATCGAGGCGCTCGGCGGGATGGACGTGGAGGTGGTGCTGGCCGCGGGCAAGGCGGATCTCGCCGATCTCGGGACGCTGCCCGAGAACGTGCGCTCCGCCGGCTTCCTGCCGCTGTCGACGTTCTTGCCGACCGCTTCGCTGATGGTGCACCACGGCGGCTCCGGCACCACGGCCGCGCCGCTGCACTACGGCGTTCCGCAGCTGGTCCTGCCTGCTTTCGCGGACAACCCGATGTCCGCGGAGCGCGTGGTGGCCCGGGGCGTGGGGCTCTCCCACGATCCGGCCACTGTGGACGTCGACACGGTGCGGGCGATGACCGAGCGGCTGCTCACCGAGCCCGCGTTCCGCGCGGCGGCGCGCGAGGTGAGGGAGGAGATGGCCACCCAGCCCAGCCCCTCGTCGATCATCGAGCGAGTGATCCCGCTGGTCGGCGCGTAAGCCCGTCCCGAGGAGCCGACGCGGTCCGGCTCCTCGGGACGACGCCGTCGAATATCTGCTGTTCGGGTGGGGTTTCAGGGGACCGTTCGGGGCAATGGTCCGGCGTCGCACCTGGGATTCACCGAAAGTTCCTGCTCCGTGTCATCGACTGGTGTGTTGGGCGTTCGCCGCGCGGCGATACACCTGCGGCATGTCCGAGACGCAGCTGCTGGCCAGCGCCGCACCGAGTGCGGCGGCCGACGCCCACTACTCGCTGCTGGTCGCCAGAGACTCCGATGAAGTGCACGCCGCGCAACGCCTGCGCTACCAGGTGTTCGCCGAGGAGATGGGGGCCACGGTCACCGGTCGCGAGTTCGGCGTCGACCGGGATTCCTTCGACGAGCACTGCGACCACCTGATCGTCCGGGACGACCGTTCCGGCGCGGTGGTCGGGACCTACCGGATGCTGCCGCCGGATCGGGCGAAGGCAGCCGGAATGCTGTATTCGGAAACCGAATTCGACCTCTCCGCGCTCGACGGGCTGCGCCCCTCGCTGGTGGAGACCGGCCGGTCGTGCGTCCACCCGGACCACCGCAACGGCGCCGTCGTCAGCCTCGTGTGGACGGGGATCGCGCGGTACATGCTGTTGCACGGCCACACGATGCTCGCCGGCTGCGCGTCGGTGGCGCTGGACGACGGGGGAGTTCAGGCTTCGCACGTCTGGAACGCGGTGTCGGCGAAGCACTACGCGCCGGAGGACCAGCGCGTGCACCCCTACCGGCCTTGGGAGCCCTTCGAGGTCACCGGGCGCGCGCCGCTGCCGCCGCTGCTCAAGGGTTACCTGCGGCTGGGCGCTCAGGTGTGCGGCCGCCCGGCGCACGATCCGGACTTCGGGGTGGCCGACTACTTCGTGCTCCTGGACCTCAAGCGCGCCGACCAGCGCTACCTGCGGTTCTTCCTGGGCGAATCGGCATGAGCCAGTGGATGCCCGCCTCGCCGTGCGGGCCGGGCTGCCTTCCGCCACGGGACAAGCAGGCCGAGGTCGGGCTGCCCCGGGTGGTGCTGCGGCTGGGCGGGACCGCCGGGTTGCTGCTGGTCGGGTGCTTCCTCGTGCTGGCGCTCTCGGTGTTGCGGGCGGCGTGGCGCGATCGGGCGCTGGCGTTGTGGTTCCGGATGTTGTTGCGCACCTTGGGGATCGGTCTCGTGTTCGGGGACCGGATCCCGCCGGGCGGTGCGCTGGTCGTCAGCAACCACGTCTCCTGGCTGGACGTCGTCGCGCTCCAGGCGCTTCGCCCGATGCGGATGCTGGCCAAGGTCGAGGTCCGGTCGTGGCCGTTCCTGGGACCGCTCGCCGGCCGGGTAGGCACCGTGTACATCGATCGCGACCGGCTCTCGGCGTTGCCCGGCGCGGTCCGGACCATCGCCGATGAGTTGCGCGCCGGGGCCGTGATCGGGGCCTTCCCGGAAGGGACGACCTGGTGCGGGCGGGCTTCCGGGCGGTTCCGGCCCGCCGTCTTCCAGGCCGCCATCGACGCGGGCGTGCGGATGCAGCCGGTTGCGCTGCGGTTCCGGACCGCCGCCGGGGAACCGACCACCGCGGCGGCTTTCCTGGGCGATGCCACCCTGGTCGATTCGGTCCTCGCGGTGGCGAGGATGCGGGACCTGGTCGTGGAGCTGGTGGTGCTGCCCGAGCTGGTCGGCACCGACCGCCGCGAGCTGGCCAGGCAGGCGCAGGACGCGATCGCCGCGGCCACCGGCTCCGCCCCGGGCCACCAGGTGCCGGCGGAGCACCGCGCCGCCCAGCGCATCGCCGCCTGACCACCCCGTGCGTGCTTTCGGGTGCCATGACACCCGAAAGCACGCACGGCTCTTGATCCGCTTACGCAGAACGAGTGTGGAAATCGCCGCTTTGGCGGCAAAGGCTGGACCTCGACCGGGGTGGAGGTTGCAGGCTAGCCGGGTGGCCACTGTCGAGAAGTCCCAGAGCGCCCTGTGGAATCCCCAACGACGGACCTTCACCGCCGGACTGGTTCTGGTCATCACCCTGGTCGCCTTCGAAGCCATGGGGCTGGGCACCGCGTTGCCCACGATCGTCGCCGAGCTCGATGCGCAGCACTGGTATTCCTGGCCGTTCACGGTCTTCCTGGCGGCCGCCGCCATCGGCACGGTGATCGGCGGGAGCCAGTCGGACCGGCGCGGGCCGGCGCTTCCGCTGCTGCTCGCCCTGCCGACGTTCGCGGTCGGGCTGGTCGTCGCCGCCGCTGCGCCGAACATCCTGGTCCTGCTGGTCGCACGGGTGCTGCAGGGCCTCGGCGGTGGGGTGCAGATCGTCGCGCTCTACGTGATGATCGGCAGGGTCTTCCCCGAGGAGGACCGGCCTGCGGCGTTCGGCGCGCTGTCGTCGGCGTGGGTGGTGCCCGCGCTGGTGGGGCCGTTGATCGCGGGATTCCTCACCGAGCACGCGAGCTGGCGCTGGGTGTTCCTCGGCCTCGCTCCGCTGGTGTGCATCGGCACGCTCTTGCTGGTCCCGACGGTGCGGAGCTTCGGTGCCCGCTCGGGCGAACCGTCGCCGCAGCGGCGCGGGCTGCCGCTTGCGGCGGTGGGCGCCGCGGCCGGTGTGGTGGCGTTGAACTTCGCCGCGCAGAACCCCTCGCTGCCGTCGTTGTTCGTTGGCCTGGCCGGGATCGTGGTGGCGGCGCCGTCGATCCGCCTGCTGCTGCCCAAGGGCACGCTCCTCGCGCGGCCCGGGCTTCCGGTGATGGTGCTGTCGCGCGGGTTCCTCGCCGGGTTGTTCTTCACCGCCCAGGCGTTCGTGCCGCTGGCGCTGTCCGTGGTGCACCACTATTCGCCGACCACCGCGGGATTGCCGCTGACCGTCGGGTCGCTCGGCTGGACCGTCGGTGCCCTGTGGCAGAGCAGGCAGCGCAACCTGCGCCGGGAGTACGTGGTCGCGGCCGGATTCCTGCTGGTCGGCTTCGGGATCGCCGGGCTCGTGCTGACCTTGCCCGCGTGGGGACCGCACTGGCTGCTGTTCGCCTTCTGGTTCATCGCCGGCGGCGGGATGGGCATCGCGGTGGCCAGCACCGCGGTGCGGGTGCTCGCGCTGTCGCCGGAGGGCGAGCGCGGGTTCAACTCGGCGGCGCTGCAGATCTCCGACATGCTGGGGCAGGCGTCGCTGGTGGGCCTCGGCGGTGTCGTGGTCGGTGCGCTGGCCACCGCGACCGCGCCGACCAGCGGCGTCGTGCCGCTGGATCTGGTGCTGGTGGTGGGCGCCGTGCTGGGGGCCCTGCTGCTCGTCCGTTCGGCCCGCGGCCAAACGTCCTGACCTGCGCCTTCCGCCGGACCGCGAGGCGGGCTCGGGTTCGCCCTGCATTACCCTGGACAGCGCGATGACTTACCTCGACCACGCAGCCACGACACCGATGCGGCCTGGGGCGGTCGCAGCGATGAGCGAGGCGTTGACCAGGATCGGCAACGCCTCGTCCCTGCACACCTCGGGTCGCCGGGCGCGCCGTGCGGTGGAGGAGTCGCGCGAGGACATCGCCGATGCGCTGGGCGCGCGGCCGTCGGAGGTGCTGTTCACCGCGGGCGGCACCGAGAGCGACAACCTGGCGGTCAAGGGGATCTTCTGGGCCCGGCGGGCCGCGGACCCGGCTCGGCGGCGCGTGCTGGCCTCGACCGTCGAGCACCACGCGGTGCTGGATGCCGTCGAATGGCTGGCCGAGCACGAGGGCGCCGAGGTGACCTGGCTGGCAGCCGACTCGCACGGCCGGGTGCGCCCGGAGGTGTTCGAGACGGCCCTCGCCGAGAACCCGGACGACGTGGCCGTGGCCACCGTCATGTGGGCCAACAACGAGGTCGGCACCATCAACGAGATCTCGGAGCTGGCCGCGATCGCCGACCGCTACGGGGTGCCGCTGCACACCGATGCCGTGCAGGCGGTCGAGACGCTGCCGGTGGACTTCGCGGCCTCCGGCGTGGCGGCGCTGACCATGACCGGGCACAAGGTCGGCGGACCGTACGGGGTCGGCGTGCTGCTGCTGTCGCGGGACGTCAAGTGCACCCCGGTGCTGCATGGCGGCGGCCAGGAGCGCGAGGTGCGGTCCGGCACCCTGGACACGCCCGGCGTGCTGGGCTTGGCGTCGGCCGTGCGCGAGGCGGTCGACGCTCGCGAATCGCATGCGCCGCAGCTGATCAAGCTGCGCGACGAGCTGGTCACCGGAGTGCGTGCCGTGGTGCCGGACGTGGTGCTCAACGGGGATCCGGGGCACGACGTCGTGGGCGGCGGGCCGTCGCGGCTGCCCGGCAACGCGCACTTCACGTTCCCCGGCTGCGAAGGCGACAGCCTGTTGATGTTGCTGGACGCCAAGGGGATCGAGTGCTCCACCGGCTCCGCCTGCACCGCGGGGGTCTCGGAGCCCAGCCACGTGCTGCTGGCGATGGGGGCGGACCCGAAGGCCGCGCGCGGGTCGCTGCGCTTCTCGCTGGGGCACACTTCGACCGCGGCCGATGTACAGGCACTCACCGAGGCCATTGGGCCGGTGGTGCAACGAGCGCGTAGCGCCGGTCTGGCCGGGTTGCGCCGATCTTCGGCGGGGCCGACGAGCACCGCCACGGAGGTGTGAGGCGTGCGAGTACTGGCAGCCATGAGCGGCGGGGTGGATTCCGCCGTCGCAGCCGCCCGGGCGGTCGCCGCGGGCCACGACGTGGTCGGCGTGCACCTGGCGCTGTCGGCGAAGCCCGGCACGCTGCGCACCGGCGCCCGCGGGTGCTGCACCATCGAGGACTCCCGGGACGCGCGCCGCGCCGCGGACCTGCTGGGCATCCCGTTCTACGTGTGGGACTTCGCGGAGCGGTTCACCGAGGAGGTCATCGAGACCTTCGTCGGCGAGTACGCCGCGGGCCGCACCCCGAACCCGTGCCTGACCTGCAACGAGAAGATCAAGTTCGAGGCGTTGCTGGACAAAGCGATGGCGCTGGGCTTCGACGCGGTCTGCACCGGCCACTACGCCCGGCTGTCCATCGTGGACGACGTGCCGGAGCTGCGGCGCAGCAGGGACGACGGCAAGGACCAGTCCTACGTGCTGGCCTCGCTGACCGCCGAGCAGCTGCGGCACTCGATGTTCCCGCTCGGCGACTCGCTGAAGTCCGAGGTGCGGGTCGAGGCCGCCGAGCAGGACCTGGCGGTGGCCAAGAAGCCGGACAGTCACGACATCTGCTTCATCCCGGACGGCGACACCAAGAAGTTCCTGGAGAACAAGCTCGGCCAGGCGCCGGGCAAGCTGGTCGACGCCGACACCGGCGCGGTGCTCGGCGAGCACACCGGGGTGCACGGGTTCACGGTGGGCCAGCGCAAGGGCCTCGGCATCGACGCGCCGGCGGCGGACGGCAGACCGCGCTACGTGCTCTCCCTGGAGCCGGTGTCGGGAACCGTCAAGGTGGGCTCGGCGGACCGGCTGTCGGTCACCGAGATCGACGCGAAGCGGCCGATCTGGCCGTCCGAGCAGCCGCTGGACGGGCCCACGGAGTGCGTGATCCAGGTGCGCGCCCACGGCGGCACGGCCGAGGCGGTCGTCGAGGCCGACGAGGACGGCATCCGCGTCCAGCTCCGCCAGCCGCTGCGCGGCGTGGCGCCGGGGCAGGCGATCGTCCTGTACCGCCCGGACGCGGCGGGCGACCTCGTCCTCGGCAGCGCCATCATCTCCGCCACCCGCTGACCTCACCGGCCGACTTCCCGCCGCCCGCCCAGGCGGCGAGGATCAGCCGCCGAGCCGGCGAAGAAAGCCGGTGGTCATTCGTTCGCGCCCGGCCACGGCTTGGCTTTTTCCAGTTCGCCGTGGACGAGACGCAGGAAATCCCGCACCTCGGCCTCGCTGTACGGCGGTTCCATGGATTCGGTCACCGGATCCGACTGCGCCAAAGCCTGTTCGATGGCCTTCGAGTACGCCGCTGGGCTCAGTTCGAGGCGTAGATGCCGCCGTGTCCGTCCATGACGAAGATCGCTCTGGGTTCCTGGCCCCAGACCGAGGTTCCCTTGCTGGTGTCGAAGGGCAAATCGTCTTTGGTGTTGCGCATGAGACCGTTGCGGTCGATGTACACCCGATGCGCTTCGAGTTGTTCCGGGGTCAACCGGCACACCGACAGCCCGAGGAAGGGCACGCCGGGGTATTCGGCGAGGGCGGAATTCGCCGCTCCGGAGAGGAGATCCTTGATCTCGGGGGCGGGCCGTCCAGGCACGGTCTGCTGCACGACCACCGCGGCGACCCGATGGTCGCGAACGGTCACTGTCACCGATCCGTCGCTGGCTCGGCCGCTGGATTGGACATCGCCGGCGTCCGTCGCATTGTGTCCGCTGCGGACGGATTCGAGCAGTCGTCGCTGCTCCGCAAGCCTTTCCGCGAACTCGCCCGGCACTGCCCATGATCTTTCCCCCTACCGCTCGAGATCTGCTGATCAAGTGTCGGGAAGGAGCTTTTGGGGCTTTCAGCTCATCGGTGAGGTGGCGAGTGCGGCGATCCGGTCCGGTTGTTCGTCGATGCTCAAGTGCCCGGCGGACTGGATCACGCCGAGCTCCAGTCCGAGTGAGCGCTGGACCGCAGGCGCCAGTGCTCGGGGCGGGAAGTACCTGTCGTGCTCTCCGGAAACGACTGCTCGGCTCACATGGCGATCCGCCACCACGGCGTGGCCGGGATCCAAGCTCGACCGGACGTGGCGGGCGATCAGCGTCATCCAGTCGACCAGTTCCCGGCGCGGGCGGTTCTCCGGTGCGTGCATGGTTTCGAGCAGGCGCGCGCTGGCCGCCGGGCTGCGGTGGAGGAGCCACGACGTGGCTGGAACGAGGACGCCGGGCCCGGTTCGCGCCCGCACCAGACCTCCGGGTGACACGAGAACCTGCCGGACGACCAGGGGCGAGTCACTGGACAGCGCGATCGCCGCGCCCAGGGAGTGGCCGACGAGCACGGCCGGGCCTTCGGCGGTCCGGGCGATCAAGTCGGTCAGCCATCGTCCGTACCAGGCCAGGCGCCGTCCTGCGGGGGCCCGCATCGGGCTGCTGAGGCCGGGCTGGCCGGGAACGTCCGGCAGCACCACCCGGGACTGCGCGGCCAGCGCGGTGGCCAGCGGCAGGCAGCTGGCCGCGTTGAAGTTCGTCCCGGGCACGAACACCACGGTTCGCGGACCTCCGCCGGCCACGACCGCGTGGGTGGCGACACCGCCGGCGGTGATCATCAGGCGTTGGTGCGGCACCGGCCATGCGTCGAGCCGTTCGGTGCACCACCGCGCAATGGCGTCTCGTCCCCGGGCGCTCCGGTAGATGTCGCTGTTCACGGGGCCGGTGCGTAGTCGCGGAGGTTGATCGCGTTGGCCGCGTTCTGGATTCCCTTGGACATGCTGTTCAGCTGCGGGAAGTGGCTCATCAGGCGGAACATCTGGTTCCGCAGCCACAGGCCGGTGGCCGTCTTCGGGATCAGCGCCTTCGCGCCTTCCGTCGCCACGTTCTGGTTCTGCGTCACGAAGTTGCGCATTTCCTCTTCATAGCGGCGGAATGCGGTCCGGTGGTCGCCGTCGGCCGCGAGCAGTTCGCCGGCCAGCACGTAGGCGCCGACCAGCGCGAGGCTGGAGCCCTGGCCGGACAGCGGCGACGGGCAGTAGCCCGCGTCGCCGAGCAGCACCACCCGGCCTCGTGCCCAGCTGTCGAGGTGGATCTGGGAGATCGAGTCGAAGTAGAAGTCCGGTGCCCGGCGGGCCTCTTCGAGCAGCCGGGGAACCTCCCAGCCGTCGGTGAAGGCCTTGTCCAGCAACGCGATCTGGGTCTTCGGGTCGCGGGGGTCGAAGCGCAGTTCCGGCGACTTGAAGCCGAGGATCGCCTTCGCCCCGGCGTCGGTGCGCGCCCGGTACAGCCCGGCCAGCCTGCCCGGCGTGTTGTAGACCTCGGTCCAGCGGTCCAGGCCCAGGAAGTTTTCGACGCTGAAGATCGAGATGTGGTAGCCGAGGTAGCGGCGGAAGCCGGTTTCCGGGCCGAACGCCAGCTGCCGGACGGTGGAGTGCATCCCGTCGGCGCCGACCACGAGGTCGAATTCGCGCGGCGAGTGGTGCTCGAACGTCACGCGGACCGAATCGGCGCGCTGCTCGATGGCGGTGATGGAGTCGCCCAACAGGTATTCGGTGTCGTCGGTGCGCTCGTAGAGGATCCGGCTGAGCGTGCCGCGCATGAGCTCGATGTCGCCGCCGTCGTCGCCCATCAGCTGGTCCATGCGCACCTCGACCAGCGGTCGGCGCGCGCTGTCGACGACGGTCATGCCGCGGTTGTCGGTGCGGGCTTCTTGCAGGTCCGCGAGGACACCCATCCGCTCGGCGACCTCGACCGCTGCTCCGCGGACGTCGATGGCGTAGCCGCCGTGGCGGATCGCGGGTGCGCGCTCCACCACGGTCGGGTTGAAACCGTACCTGCGCAGCCAGAACGCGAGTGCCGGCCCGGCGATGCCGGCTCCGGAGATCAGGATGTCCATGTGCCCAAGCTAGTGCGCCTACTTACCGTGCGGCAAGTAAATTACCGGTCGGCAAGTAGTAGGATTCTCCGAGAGGAGGACGCCGATGCCGAGGACACGGGTCGACACCCGCACCGAGATCCGCGCGGTCGCCGCGGAGCTGTTCGCCCGCCAGGGGTTCGAGAAGACCAGCCTGCGGGAGGTCGCCGAGCGGCTCGGCATCACCAAAGCCGCGCTGTACTACCACTTCCCGTCCAAGGCGGACCTGGCGCGCGGCATCGTCCAGCCGTTCGTCGACGAGGTCGAGGACCTGCTGGCCGACCGCGAAGCGGCCGCCGACGTCGACGCGCGGCAGTTCCTCGCCGACTACTTCGACGTGGTCCTGCGGTACCGGCAGGTGTTCGAGATGGTCCTGCGGGATGTTTCGGCGCTGGCGCAGCTCGACCTGATGCGGCAGATGCTCGCCTGGCGCGAACGGACCTACGCCCTGCTGGTCGGTCCCGGCGCGTCGCCGGCCCGGATCGCCCGGGCGACCGTCGCGATCGGTGGCCTGCAGGACTGCGCTACCACCGACGGGCCGGTGGAGGAATTCCGCGACGCCGCGCTGGAAGCGGCCGTCGCGGCGCTGGGCTCGTAAGCTTGTCGGCCGCGCGAGTTGTGGCGTCGTTGATGGTCTAGTGCGGGGCCGGTTTCGCGGTTAGTGTCTGGCATCACGCCGCGAACGGGGAGGTCCTGTGCTCGATCTTCGTGCCAGCACGGTCGCAGACGTCTTGCGGCGCAGCGCCGCGCGAGTCCCGGATCGCGAGGCGCTGCGCTTTGTCGACGGTGCGGGGCAGGAGCGGGCCTGGACCTATGCCGAGCTAGACGCCGCTGTCACCCGCGCCGCCGCCGCGCTGCTGGCCGCCGGTGCGCGCCAAGGCGACCGGATCGCGGCCTACGGCAAGAACTCCGACGCCTACCTGATCGGATTCCTCGCCTGCGCCCGCGCCGGCCTGGTGCACGTGCCGATCAACTACAACCTGACCTCCGGCGAACTCGCCTACCTGCTGCAGCAGTCCGGCAGCAGCACCGCGCTGGTGGACCCGGCCCTCGCGGACCGGCTCGGCGAAGTCCGCCCGCAGACGTCGGTCCAGCGCGTGATCCCGTTGCGGGACAGCCCGGATTCGCTGCTGGCGCAGTGCATCGACGGCCCGATGCCGGAGCTGGAAGTCGCCGTCGCCGATGACGCACTGGTCCAGCTGCTCTACACCTCGGGCACGACCTCGCAGCCCAAGGGCGCGATGATGACGCATCGCGCGTTGCTGCACGAGTACGTGTCCTGCGTGGTGGCGCTGGACTTCCGCGAGGACGACCGGCCGCTGCACGTGATGCCGCTGTACCACTCGGCGCAGATGCACGTGTTCCTGCTGCCGCAGCTGATGATCGGGTCCACCAACCGGCTGGTGGAGGCGCCCGATCCGGGCGACGCGCTGCGGCGGATCGAGGACGAGGGGATCAGCTCGTTCTTCGCCGCGCCAACGGTTTGGGTGGCACTCGCCAACCACGCCGAGTTCGCCACCCGCGACCTGACGACCCTGCGCAAGGCCTACTACGGCGCCTCGATCATGCCCGGGCCGGTGCTGCAGCGGCTGCGGGAACGGCTGCCGGAGCTCGGTTTCTACAACTGCTTCGGGCAATCCGAGATCGCTCCACTCGCGACGGTGCTGCGGCCCGAGGAACACGACGAGCGGCCGGATTCCGCCGGCCGGCCGGTGCTCTTCGTGGAAGCGAAGGTCGTCGACGAGCAGGGCGACGAGGTCGCGCCGGGGGAGCTGGGCGAGATCGTCTACCGGTCGCCGCAGCTGTGCACCGGGTACTGGAACAAGCCCGAGGAGACCGCCGAGGCGTTCCGCGGCGGCTGGTTCCACTCCGGCGACCTCGTGCGGCGCGACTCGGCGGGCTACTGCTTCGTCGTCGACCGGATCAAGGACGTGATCAACACCGGCGGAGTGCTGGTCGCCTCCCGCGAGGTGGAGGACGCGCTGTACACCCACCCGGCGGTGGCCGAGGTGGCGGTGATCGCGGTGCCCGACCCGAAGTGGATCGAGCGCATCGCGGCCGTGGTGGTCGCCAAGGCCGATGTGTCGGAGGCGGAGCTGCTGGAGCACGCGCGCGGCCGCCTGGCCGGTTTCAAGGTGCCGAAGGAGATCCGCTTCGTCGACGACCTGCCGCGCAACAGCTCGGGCAAGCTCCTCAAGCGCGTCCTCCGCGAGAAGTTCACCGGCTGACCCGGGGTGCGGAGAGGCGTTTCCGCAGGCTAGGGGGCCTGCGTGCTTTGTGTCGCGACAGCAGCGGAAAACACGCACGGCTGGTGACCAGCGCACCGAGAAGCCCGGCGGGCGGCTGCGCCGGAAGGTGTTCGTGGGACTGGGGGCACTGAGCGCCCTGACGCGGGTGGCCGGTCGGGCGGATGCCGGGGGCCCGTCGATAATGGCGGGGTGAGTGACGCAGCTTGGGGCCCCGGGATCGCCACCGCCATCGGCTCGATGCCCGGGTCCGATCCGGTCGAGGTGGCGCGCACGGTCGTCGGCGAGCTGCCGGGCCTGATGCCCTTCCCGGAGTTGCCAGGACGCGGGGTCGGTGCCGACATCCTCGGCCGCACCGCCGGCCTGCTGGTCGACCTCGCCGTCGAAGTGGTGCCCTCGGGCTACCGGGTCGCCTCCCGGCCCGGCCGGGACCAGCGCCGCGCCGTCGACCTGCTGCGCTGGGACCTGGATGCCGTCGAGCAGGCGGCGTCCGAAGCGGGCGCGCCGCGCGCGGTGAAGGTGCAGGCGGCGGGCCCGTGGACGCTGTCGGCGGGGATCGAGCTGCACCGCGGGCACCGAGTGCTGACCGACCAGGGCGCGCTGCGCGACTTCGCCGAGTCGCTGACCGAAGGCCTGATCCGGCATGCCGAGCAGGTCGCCGCCCGCACCGGCTCCCGGGTCGTCGTGCAGCTCGACGAGCCCGCCCTGCCCGCGGTGCTGGCCGGGGCGCTGCCCACGCCCTCCGGCTACGGCAAAGTGCCCGCCGTCCCGGAACCTGACGCGCAGCGCCTGCTGAACGAGGTGATCGAGAAGCTCGCGGCCGCAACGGACTCGCCCGTGGTCGTGCACTGCTGCGCCGCCCGCCCGCCGGTGGCGCTGCTGCGCCGCGCCGGGGCCGGGGCGATCGCGCTGGACGCGACGAAGCTCGGCGACGTGTCCGGCTCCTTCGCCGACGAGCTCGGCGAGGCGTGGGAAGAGGGCACGACCCTGTTCCTCGGCTTGGTCCCGAGCACCGAACCGGCGGGCGAGGCCCGGTTGCGCCAGATCGCCCAGCCGGCCCTCGGCCTGGCCTCCCGCCTCGGCTTCGGCCGCCGGGCGCTGGCCGAGCGCAGCGTCCCGACGCCGACCTGCGGCCTCGCGGGCGCGACACCGGCGTGGTCCCGCCGCGCGATCAGCCTCACCCGGGACCTCGCGAAGCTCTTCGCCGACGAAGCCGAGCAGTAGCGAACCGCCCTCCGCAGCGTGATCGATCGGCTACCGTGAGGAAGATCGAGATGCAGAGCTGCGGAAGGTTGGCGAAATGGCCCGCTGGCTGGTCGGTTTCGACCTTTCCGACGACACCCCGGAGCGCCTGGAGAACCTGACGCAACGGCTGCTCGCCGAGCTGCGCGAGCTGGGCGCGGTCCGGGTGGACCGGGTGCGCGGTCAGGGTCCGGACGGCGCGAAATCCGGGGCGGCGCTGGCAATCGGGCAACTCGTGCTGAGCGGCGTCTTCTCCGCGGCCACGGCGGCGGCGTGCGCGAAGGTGATGGTCGCCCGCTTCGACCAGGCCAAGGCCCGCCGGGTGAGCATCGAGAGGAACGGCGAGAAGGCCGAATTCGACGGCCTGACCGCGAAGGACCAGCACCTGCTGGTGGAAGCGATCGCGGCGAAACTCCTCGACGAGGACCCCGAGGGCGGCGCCTCGGACCAGAGGTAGGCGGCGTGGTGGGCCGCCGGACCGCGCTGCTGATCGCGACCTCGTTGTACGGCGACCCGGGGCTGCGCGAACTTCGCGCGCCTGCGGGAGAAGCCGAGGAGCTGCAACAGGTCCTGTTGTCGCAGGGTGGCTTCGACCAGGTCGAGGTGCTGCGCAACGAGTCGAAGCGCCAGATCGAACGCGGCATCGAGGAGGCGCTCCAGGAAGCCGGGCCGGACGACCTGGTGCTGCTCTACCTGTCCTGCCATGGGATCAAGAACGACCGTGGCCAGTTGCTGTTCGCCGCCTGCAACACCGAGCTGGACCGGATCGAGTCCTCCGCGGTCGGTTCGGTGTTCGTCCAGCACCAGCTGAGCGCATCCCAGGCAGGGACGAAGGTGGTGCTGCTGGACTGCTGCTACAGCGGCGCTTTCTCGCACGGCCTGGTGCCCAAATCGGCCGAGGGGATCGACCTTCGCCAGCTGGTCGGCCGGGGCACCTACATCATGACCGCGACGAGCGCGGTCGAGTACGCCTACGAGGGCAACGAACTCACCTCCAGCGACCCGGTGCCTTCGTCGCTGTTCACCCGTGCGGTGCTGAAGGGCATCCGCACCGGCGCGGCGGACATCGACGGCGACGGCCTGATCACCGGTGATGAGCTCTACAACTACGTGTTCCGCGAGCTCGACGGGCAGCGGCAGACCCCGTCCCGCGAGACCCGGATGGCCGGCGACTTCTTCATCGCCCGGACCGCCTCGGCGCCTGTTGCGGAAGTTCACCTTCCCTCCCCGGCGAAGTCCGCACCGGCGGCCCTCGGGCCCCTGCTCGTGAAGGCCATCCCGACCATGCCTCCGGCCGGCAGCACGCTGAACGTCGTGGTAGGCACCCGCGGCGTCGGTGACGCCCAAGAGCCGTTCATGCTGAGCTTGGCCGAACCCGACAGCCATCTCGCGGTCGTCGGGCCAACGCAGTCCGGCAAGAGTCAGTTCCTGCGGACCCTGCTGCTGAGCCTGGCAGCCGACTCCGAACCCGAGGAAGTCGAGATCATCATCATCGACTCCGAGAGCAGGTTCGGGTCCTTCGGGACGCTTCCGCACGTCAGCTGGGTCTTGGGGCCGGATCAAAGCACCGAGGTCCGGCAGTTGCTGGACGAGATCGACCGAAGCATCTCCGCGCGACGCGCGATGTTCAGGCAGCACACGTTCGATTCGCTCGGCGAGTTCCGCGCCGCGCGGCGCAATCGCGACCTGCTGGGAGACGGTCCGCAGCAGGACGTGATCCTGGTGATAGATCGCTGGGAAGCCTTCGCCGCCGAGAACCCGGCACTGGTCGAACAGGTGGAGAAGATCGCGGACGCGGGCACCAGCTTCGGCGTGCACGTCGTCGTGGCGACGCGTTCGTGGTCGCGGATCTCCGGCGGCATGCTGCCCAACCTGCGCGGCAAGGTCGACCTGACGGCAAGGGCGGGTTCGGATCAGCCGGTGGAGGCCACCACTGCCTCCGGGCACTTCCAGGTCGCCATCCCGAACTCGTCGACCGGGGCCGAACCAAGGCATCAGGAAATGGTGTCGATGATCGAAGGCATTGCGCAGCGGAAGCAGCACCGCCGCTACGACCGGAAGTTCAGCCTGGAACGGATCCTGAACGTCGACCCGACGGTCGACCCGCCGAGTGCTTGGCGCGGTGCGAACCATCCCGATTGGCTGCGGGTTCCGATCGGCCTGGACGAGTTCGGCAGGACCGTGCACCTCGACCTGGAATCCATTGCTGCCGGCGGTGCGGGGCCGCACGGGTTGATCGTCGGGCCGCCGGGGTCAGGGGCCGTCCAAACCTTGGGGTCGCTGCTGTTCTTGCTGATGCTGACCCACTCTCCAGCTGATCTGAACGTCGCACTCCTGCACGGGCCGCCGTCTCCGGGCTCCGTCTTCCAGGGGCTTTCCGAGATGCCGCACGTGGTGGCGCACATGGGTGTGTCGTACGCGGAGTACAAGAGCGAACTTGCGAATCGTCTCAGGGACATCCGCCGCGAGATAACCCGTCGTCGAAATCCGGCTGGTGCCAGCCGTGAGACTGCGCCCAGACTTGTCGTCGCCATCCGCGACTTCACCGAGGCGCTGGCGGATGAACCCGAGCTGGTGCCGAAACTGCGCGAAGTCATGGAGTTCGGACCGGGTGTGGGCGTGCACGTGATCGCGATGGCGTCGAGCATCGCGGACAGCCGGTTTCCGGAGGTAGCGGAACTCTGCCGGTTCTGGATCGTGCATCGAACAGTTGGCGAACAGGATTCTCTGGAGCTGCTGGGAACCCCGGCGGCCGCCGAGCTGGGCGGGCACGAACCTGGCGTCGGGTTCTTCAGAGGAGGCTCCACGCCACCGATCAAGTTCCGCGCCTGGGAACCCGGCATGGACCACTGGCCCGAGCTGATCGCCCGGGTCAACCAGGCGGTGCCGGTGCGGGCCGCCGAACTGCCAGCACTCCTCGCAGACCCGATCGCACTCGGCGATGTGCTGGGTACCTTGGCAGAGGGCGAACGAGGTTTGTCCGCCGTGGCGTTCGAGCGTGCCACCGAAGTTCCCGTCGGACTGGTGGACTCTCCCGAGACCGGCGAAGCAGAACCGCTGATGGTGCCGTTCGGCTGCATCGCGATCCTGGGCCGCCCGTTCAGTGGGAAGGCCGATTTCACCCGTGCCGTCGTACTCGCGGTAGCCCTGACGCGCACACCCGAGGAGGCGCAGTTCTACTTCATAAGCGCGGGTGACATGTATTCCTGCGAGGCCGTGCTGTCCGAGTTGCCACATGCAGTCGGGTTCGCGTCGATCAGAGACGGGGAGACCGCCGCCGCGATCGTGGACTTCCTGGTGGATCTGCTCGGTGAGCGGCGGGCGCGACGAGAAGACGCTCACGTGCTGTCATTTCTCGTGATCGAGCAGTGGCATCGATTGGCGGGCGCGTTCGCCGAGCTGGCCCCGAAAGTCCGCACGCTGATGCAGGACGGCTCGGAGCACGGAATCCACGTGATCATCTCCAGGGACAGCACGAGCGATGAAGACGCGGGGTGGGGATTCCAGTACCAGGTGCGGCTGGAACTCGGTGGCGCGGAGAGCGGGCACGGGACCGTGAACGGGAGGGAGTTCCGTGCCGCTCTACCGCAACTGCACGTAGATGACCAGCTGGACCCGCGTTACGAGAACGCCCGTGCGCTGTCGCGACGCATCGCGAGCGCCTGGCCGGGGGAGCCCGCCCAGGACCAGGTCCTGCGCGCGTCGCCGAGCATCAGCTATTCGCAGATCGAGAATCCCGAGAATCCGCACATCTTGCTCGGGCGAACCGTGGGCATCGGCAGGTGGGCCGAGCTCGACCTGGCGGCGCATCCGCACCTGTTGTGCTTGGGGGAGCGCGGCTCCGGCAAGACGAACTTGGTCCGGTTGGTGATCGCCGAGATCAAGCGGCTGTACGCGGCGGACGAGTGCGACATCATCGTGCTGGATCCGAAGCGCGGCCTGCTCGGTGAGGCGGACGGTCCGCAGTTCGGTTACGCCGCGGTGCGCGGGGAGTTCGAGCGCATCCTCGCGGAAATGGCGTTCCGGGTCGAGCAGCGCCTGTCCCGGCCCCGCAGCGGAGCCGAGCGGCCGCGCGAGGTCCTCCTGATCATCGAGGACTGCGAGCTGATCTCGTCGGATCAGCGCTCGGGCCGCCCCGACCCGCTGCAGCGCTACGCGGACCACCTGGTGCGGGGCGCGGAGGTCGGAGTGCATCTGATCGTCAGCCGGAACTCCGTCAACATCGGCGACGCGCTGACCTCCCGATTCCTCGGCAAGCTGCGTGCGGCCGGCTGCGCGACGGTAGTGCTCGGCGGCGATCCGCGGGACGGGGAGCTGCTGCCGGGCGTGGCGTCCGTGCCGCGGCCGCCGGGGCGGGGGCGGTTCGTCAGGGGTGGGAGGAACGACATGATCCAGGTGGCCGAGATGCCGCCGTCCACATAGTTCTCGGTGGACGGCGGCGCCGATGGTGCGAGTTCGCGCTGTTCAGGCGGGGCGGTAGGTCAGCAGGACGTTGCCGGAGCGGAACGTCGTGGTCCGCCACAATTCGAGCGGGATGCGCCTGGTCAGCGTGGCGAACAACGAGCGTCCTTCACCCAGGATGAGCGGGTTGACGAGCACGCGCAGCTCGTCGATCAGGCCGAGTTCGAGCAGGCTCGCCGTCAGTTTCACGCTGCCGAAAAGCCCGATCTCCTTGCCCGGCCCCTGTTTCAGCGCCTGGACGGTTTCGGCGAGGTTGTCGCTGCCGACGAGGGTCGTGTTGTTCCACTCCGCCTTCTCGAGGGTGGAGGAGACCACGACCTTCGCCACGCTGTTCATGAACTCGACGATCTCCGGGTCGGGCCCGGTGGCGTTCGGCCAGTGCGCGGCCATGTGCTCGTATCCCGCCCGGCCGAACAGCAGCGTGTCGATGTAGGCGTCGCTCTGGTTTGCGAACTCGAAGTACTCCGCGTCGACGTTCGGCCAGTCGAACTCGCCGTTGGGGCCTTCGTAGTAGCCGTCGAGGCTGATCGCCACGTAGGAGAAGAGTTTGCGCACGGGATTCGGTCTCCGATCTCGTCTGCGTGCCGGCGTGCGTGGTCCCGTCGCGGCCGATGAGTTCCGGGAGGGTGGACCCCGCCAAGCCGAGTGGTTGCAATTTGCAAGCGCTCGAAGGCTAGCAGGAAGTGCTCGTGGACTGCTATCGGTTCGGGGCGGGAGGAACGACGTGATCCCGGTGGCCGGGATGCCGCCGTCCGCGTAGTCCTCAGTGGACTTCGGGCGGCTCGTGGTCGCCGTGGCGATTTCTTGCCTGGACGTGTTTTTCGGAATCCGCAGTGCGGAAGTCCTTGCGCTGGTAGGAAGAACGCGTGGGCAGTCATTGCGTCAGCGAGCTCGAGCAGGCCGGGTGGATTCGGCGGAGCACCATCCAGGAGGCCGCTTGCCTGACCTTCGTTCGGGGCGCCGATATCGACCAGGTGGCCGAGGGCTTCGGTGCGGTCGCCGGGCTCGGCCGGGTGCTGGACATCGATGACTTCTGCGAGGAGGCTTTCGCCCACCAGGAGAAACACCCCATGATCGCGCTCCGGCGGATCGGCGACTGGGTGCTGGTGGTCGAGGACAACGGCCGGCAGGGGCAGCGGCCGGAGGTGCTGCGGAAGGTCGCGCGTCAGGCCGCCGTGTCGGCGTTCTGGGACGCGAGCACCCTCACGCGCTTCTCCCACGCGGTTCGCGGCGACGTCCGGACGTCGTTCGAGGCAGTGCTTCCGGAGTACCGGGAGGGCAGCCGACCGGACGAACTGGAGGCCGCCCGCGCCGACCTGCCCTGGTCCCAGGCTGATCCGGTGGCGCTGATGCTGGCGTTGTCGGGGCGGCTGACCGGGCTGTCGCCGAGTCCGGCCTGGCTCGCCGGCGACTTCCAGACCTTCCCGGTCGCGCCGTGGCCCGACGACCTGGTGACCCTGCCCGATCCGCTGGACAAGATCACCGGCTTCCCGCCGGAACTGATCGCGGCGCTGGGCACCGCTACCCATCCCGACCTGCGGCGGGCCATCGCCGCGGTGGCGCGGCACACCGTCGGCGCCGCCGACTGCGCGGCCCACCCCGTCGTGCAGGCGGCCCTGTCCTCGCTCAGCGGCGGGCCCGCGATCGACCGCGACGTGCTCTGCGCGATGGTCCGGGAATGGGCCTGGCAGAGCACCTGGGACCGCCCGAACAGCAAGATCCGCAACCAGTTGCGCGCCGCGGACGCGCTGCGCCGGGCGACCCACGAAGATCCGCTGAACGCGCTCGCCGGCACGCTGACCGAGGCCCGGCAGGTGCGCGGCGTCGACGTCGGCGACCTCGTCGGCATCGTCGCCGCCGAGCTGGCCGGCCGGCCGGCTCGGTGAGTCCGCGGGATCGGGCCCGCAGACCGCGCCCCGCCCGGCACAATGGTGGGCATGTTCAGGTTCCTCCTTCGTCGCGACGCCGAAGCCCAGGGCAACGCCGAGGCCGCCGAGGTCGATGTCCACACCCAGGCCGCCGAGCGGTTCTGGCAGCGGTGGGACGACCTGCTGCCGGAGATCGCCTCCGCTCTGGGCGACAGCGTGCCGCAGCGGATCGAGAGCCTGGTCGCCGAGGCGCTCGCCGAGGTGCACCCGAACCTGACCTTCGCCATCGAGCACGGCGAGAAGGCCGTGTACGCGCTGGTCGTCAGCGGCCAGGCCGACCCTGAGCTGCGCCCCTACACCGACGCCTGGATGGCCGCCGCGCCGCAGGACGACACGCTGTGGGAGTACCACGACTCGGTGCCGCCGGTGCCCGATCCGACCGAGGTCACCGTGAACCTGCGGGGCGAGAAGTACCCGCTGGCCGACGTCCGGATCGTCGCCCAGGTCGACGAGGCGGAGGGGCTCGTCGACGTCGCCGTCTACCACCCCGGCTTCAGCGGCCTGGAGGAGAACGCGCGCCGGGCCCTGACGTTCCTGCCGCTGGACGCCACCCTCGGCGAGCGGCTGGCCGCCGACCGGCTGGGCCGGGTGGAGACCGCGGAACTCGAACCGGAGGGCGCGATCGGCCTACTGGAGCTCCGCGAACTGGTCCGCGAGCTGGACCGCGCCGCGGCCGCGCCGCCCGAGTCGTGAGCGGTGAGTCCGGTTCTTACCGGATTCGTCACTCGCGACGCGTCGTGCGTGCCGTTGTCGGGGGCGCTCGCTAGTCTCGGGGCGTGACCAGCAAGGACGTGGATCTCGCCCCGAACGACGCAGTGGCCGCCGCCGAGGAGGTCGTGCCCGACGACCCGGCCGCCGGCCGCTCGGCGGAAGGCGTCGAAGACGTGCCCGCCGACGTGCGCGAGCGCTACGCGGAACTGGCCGAGGAAGTCCGCGGCCACCAGTTCCGCTACTACGTGCTCGATTCGCCGACGGTCTCCGACGGCGAGTTCGACGTGCTGTTCGCGCAGCTGCAGCAGATGGAGGAAGAGCACCCGGCGCTGCAGGCGCCGGACTCGCCGACGCAGGTGGTGGGCGGCACCTTCTCCACCGAGTTCACCGCGGTCGCGCACCTGGAGCGGATGCTGAGCCTGGACAACGCGTTCAGCGCCGAGGAGCTGCAGACCTGGGTCGACCGGGTGGAGCGCGAGGTGGGCACCGACGTGCATTACCTGTGCGAGCTGAAGATCGACGGCCTGGCGATCAACCTGCTCTACCGCGACGGGCGGCTGGAACGCGCCCTGACCCGCGGCGACGGCCGGACCGGCGAGGACGTGACGCTCAACGTCCGCACCATGGGCGACGTGCCGGAGCAGCTGACCGGCACCGACGAGTACCCGGTGCCCGCGCTGGTCGAGGTGCGCGGCGAGGTGTTCTTCCGGGTGGACGAGTTCGCCGAACTCAACGCCAAGCTGGTGGAGGCGGGCAAGCCGCCGTTCGCCAACCCCCGCAACTCCGCCGCCGGGTCGCTGCGGCAGAAGGACCCGCGCGTCAGCCGCAGCCGGCCGCTGCGGCTGATCTGCCACGGCCTGGGCAAGCGGGACGGCTTCGAGCCGAACCTCCAGTCCGAGTCCTACGCGGCGCTGAAGGCCTGGGGCCTGCCGGTTTCGAAGCACACCGTCGTCCTGTCCACTGTGGATGAGCTGGTCGCGCACATCGACTACTGGGGCAAGCACCGCGACTCCGCGGAGCACGAGATCGACGGCATCGTGATCAAGGTCGACGAGGTGCCGCTGCAGCGCCGCCTCGGCACCACCTCCCGCGCGCCGCGCTGGGCGATCGCCTACAAGTACCCGCCGGAGCAGGCCACCACGCGGCTGCTGGACATCCAGGTCAACGTCGGCCGCACCGGCCGGGTCACGCCGTTCGCCGTGATGGAACCGGTGAAGGTGGCCGGCTCCACGGTGTCGATGGCGACCCTGCACAACGCCGACGAGGTCCGCCGCAAGGGCGTGCTGATCGGCGACCGGGTGGTGATCCGCAAGGCCGGCGACGTGATCCCCGAGGTGCTCGGCCCGGTGGTCGACGTGCGCACCGGCGGCGAGCGCGAGTTCGTCATGCCCGCCGTGTGCCCGGAGTGCGGGTGGCCGCTGGCGCAGCAGAAGGAGGGCGACGTCGACCTGCGCTGCCCGAACGCCCAGGGCTGCCCGGGGCAGCGCCGCGAGCGGCTGTTCTACCTGGCCAGCCGGAAGGTGCTGGACATCGACGCGTTCGGCTACGAGGCCGCGGGCGCCCTGCTGACGGCAGGCGTGATCGAGGACGAGGGCGACATCTTCGACCTCGACGAGCCGAAGCTGCTCAAGACGCCGCTGTTCACCACCAAGGAGGGCAGCCTCTCGGCCAATGGCGCCAAGCTGCTCGACAACCTCGAGGTGGCCAAGCAGAAGCCGCTGTGGCGGGTCCTGGTGGGGCTGTCGATCCGGCACGTCGGGCCGACCGCCGCGCAGGCGCTCGCCCGCGAGTTCGGCTCGCTGGACCGGATCGAGGCGGCGTCGGAGGAGGAGCTCGCGGCCGCCGACGGCGTCGGGCCGACGATCGCCACGGCCGTCCGCGAGTGGTTCGAGGTCGACTGGCACCGCGAGGTGGTGCGCAAGTGGCGGGACGCCGGGGTGCGGATGGCCGACGAGCGCGACGAGTCGATCCCGCGCACCCTCGAAGGCCTGTCCATCGTGGTCACCGGCACGTTGCAGACGTTCTCCCGGGACGACGCCAAGGAGCTGATCATGGCCCGCGGCGGCCGGGCGGCGGGATCGGTGTCGAAGAAGACGGCGTTCGTCGTGGTCGGCGACTCGCCGGGCTCGAAGTACGACAAGGCCGTGCAGCTCAAGGTCCCGGTGCTCGACGAGCGCGGGTTCCAGGTGCTGCTCGACGACGGCCCGGAGGCCGCCACCGAGGTCGCGCTGCCGACCGAGGAGGAGTGATCGCTGTCGGCCGGGGGTGACACGATCTGCGGCATGACGACGATCCGCGCGGCCCGGCCGGCCGAGTACGAACCCATCGGTGAGATCTCGGCCCGGGTCTACGCCGAGAGCGGGAACCTGTCGGACGACATCGACTACACCGTGGTGCTGCGCGACGCCGCCGGGCGGGCGGAGCACGCCGAACTGCTCGTCGCCGTCAAGGGGGACGAAGTGCTGGGCACGGTCACGCTGGTGCGGCACGACAGCTCCTACGCCGACCTCGCGCGGCCCGGTGAGCTGGAGTTCCGGATGCTGGCCGTCGCGCCGGAGGCGGTGGGCAACGGAGTCGGCCGGGAGCTGGTGGAGGCGGTGATCGACCGGGCGCGCGCGGAGGGCATGGAGCGCGTCGTGCTGTGCGTGCGGGACTCCGTGAAGACCGCCCGGCGCCTTTACGAGCGGCTGGGCTTCGAGCGCCGCCCCGACCGGGACTGGCACCCGGCACCGGACGTCCACCTGCTCCACTACGCCCTGGAACTCTGACCGACCGGAGCCAGGCCGACGCCCAAGGCTCGTTCCGCCGCAATTTCCATTGAAATCGAACCTTCGATTTCAATGGAAATTGCGGACCTGAAGGGGTTTCGCGGTGCGGTCAGCTGTCGAGGACGACCGAGACGATGCCCGCGAGGTGGGCCAGGCGGGCCAGCTCAGCGGCGCGGAACATCGGGCCGCCCGGGCGGCCCGCCAGCAGCACCCGGTCCGGCTTGCCGATCGGCGTCGCCGCCAGTTCGGTGCCCAGTTCCTTCCAGGTGTCCGGCACCCACGGCTCGTCGCCGTCGAGGATCGTCGCACGCGCCAGCGGCAGCCACGGCAGCTCCAGGTAGCCCTCCTGCGGGGCCGAGGTGCTGGCGGCGAGCTGCTCCGCGCCGCCCGAGCGGTGCCCGAAGACGACCGCCCAACCCGATCGGATGATCTTCGGGACGCCCTCGGCGAGGATCTGCAACCCGTTCGCCGGCTCGGCCGCGATCTCTTCGACGAGCTCCAGTTCGCGGTGCGTGTCCAGCACGCCCGCGTACGGCCGGACCGCGTCGACCTCCACGCCGTCGACCGACTCGGCGGCGGTGATCAGCACGTCCGGCAGCCGGCCCGACGGCAGCTCCACGACCAGGTCGTCGATCGCCACGCCGTTGCTGCGCTCGACGACGTCGACGCTGAGGATGTCGGCACCGATCTCGCCGAGCGCGCTCGCCACCGACCCGAGGTTGCCGGGCCGGTCCGGTATCTGCACCCGGATGAGGAAGGACACCGGACTCAACGCCTCCAGTTTCGTGCGCGACACCTCGCCGGCCGCGCTCTCGCTACCGCACGAGGCCGCACTGCAACGGCTCCTCGTGCGAGGAACTGGCGGTTGAAATTGTGTCAGACGCGATGCCCCCGCGGTGCGCCCGGCGTCCACGGAGTGGAAGTACCTGCGGTTTTCCGTCGTGTCGTCGATGTTTTCGGGGCCGGTCGGCGCGTTGATCCGCAGTGGAATCGCCGCGGGCCGGGGTGGTCGCGGCGGTGCCCGCGCCCCCTCCAGGAGCGGGCCCGGGCACCGCCATAGACTGAGCTGTACCCGTGAAACCGGACATGACCAGGGAGCCTTCGCAGTGTCCAAGATCTCCCGCGACGAGGTCGCACACCTCGCCGGCCTGGCGCGGCTGGCCGTCACCGAGGCCGAGCTCGACACCTTCGCCGGCCAGCTCGACCAGATCCTCGATGCGGTGGCCAAGGTGGGCGAGGTCGCTGCGGACGACATCCCGCCGACCTCCCACGCCGTGCCGGTGACCAACGTTTTCCGCGATGACGAGGTGCGGCCGGGCCTGTCGCGCGAGCAGGCGCTCGCCGCGGCGCCGGCCGCCGAAGAGGACCGGTTCCGCGTGCCGCGGATCCTGACCGAGGAGGCCTGATGACGACCGCATCCGGCGGCAGCCTGACCGGGCTGACCGCATCCGAGCTCGCCGCCAAGCTGCAGGCGGGCGAGGTCACGTCGGTCGAGGTGACGCAGGCGCACTTGGACCGGATCGCCGCCGTGGACTCGGAGGTGCACGCGTTCCTGCACGTCGACGCCGACGGGGCGCTGGCCGCCGCGCGGCGGGTCGACGAGGAGCGCGCCGCCGGGAACACCACGTCGCCGCTGGCCGGCGTGCCGCTGGCGCTCAAGGACGTGCTGACCACCACCGACATGCCCACCACCTGCGGCTCCAAGATGCTGGAGGGCTGGGTCCCGCCGTACGACGCGACCGTGACGCGCCGGCTGCGCGAGGCGGGCGTGGTCATCCTCGGCAAGACGAACATGGACGAGTTCGCGATGGGCTCGTCGACCGAGAACTCCGCGTACGGCCCGACCCGCAACCCGTGGGACCTGGAGCGCATCCCCGGCGGTTCCGGCGGCGGTTCGTCGGCGGCGCTGGCCGCGTTCGAGGCGCCGCTGGCCATCGGTACCGACACCGGCGGCTCGATCCGCCAGCCCGGCGCGGTGACCGGCACGGTCGGCGTCAAGCCGACCTACGGCGGCGTTTCCCGCTACGGCCTCGTCGCGTTCTCCTCGTCGCTGGACCAGCCCGGCCCGTGCGCGCGCACGGTGCTGGACGCCGCGCTGCTGCACGAGGTGATCGCCGGGCACGACCCGATGGACTCCACCTCGATCGACCAGCCGGTGCCGCAGGTCGTCGCCGCGGCCGAGCAGGGCGCTTCGGGCGGCCTGCAGGGCGTGCGCGTCGGCGTGGCCCGCGAGCTCTCCGGCGACGGCTACCAGCCGGGCGTGCAGCGGGCCTTCGACGCCGCCGTCAAGCAGCTGTCCGCGCTGGGTGCGGAGGTCATCGAGGTCTCCTGCCCGCACTTCAGCTACGCGCTGCCGGCCTACTACCTGATCGCGCCGAGCGAGTGCTCCTCCAACCTCGCCCGCTTCGACGCGATGCGCTACGGGCTGCGCGTCGGCGACGACGGCGCGCGCAGCGCCGAGGAGGTCATGTCGCTGACCCGCGAGGCCGGGTTCGGGCCCGAGGTGAAGCGGCGCATCATGCTCGGCACCTACGCGCTGTCGTCGGGCTACTACGACGCCTACTACGGCCAGGCGCAGAAGGTGCGGACGCTGATCACCCGCGACTTCACCGCCGCGTTCGAGCAGGTCGACGTGCTGGTGTCGCCGACGACGCCGACCACCGCCTTCAAGATCGGCGAGCGGGTCGACGACCCGATGGCGATGTACCTGGCGGACCTGTGCACCATCCCGTCCAACCTGGCGGGCAACGCCGCCATGAGCGTCCCGTGTGGACTGTCCGATGAGGACGGCCTGCCGGTCGGGCTGCAGATCATGGCCCCGGCGATGGCCGACGAGTGGCTCTACCGGGTCGGCTCGGCCTACGAGGCGGCGCGCAACGCCAGCCAGGACGGCCCCCTCATCAACCGTGTTCCCCAGCTGGAGGTCGCGCGATGAACCCGAAGATCAAAGCAGCGTTCCAGCTCGCCTCGGTGCTGTCGGCCGCCCTCGGGCTGCGGGCGAGCTTCCGCTCGGCGCGGGAGGAGAAGGACAAGCTCGCGCTGGCGGACGCGGTCATCACCGCGCTCGGCCTGATCACCGGCACCGCGCTGGCCGTGCGGGCCCTGCGCAAGGGGGAGGACGACAAGTGACCGCCGTCGCCGAGATCCTGGACTACGACGAGGTCCTCGCGCGGTTCGACCCGGTGCTCGGGCTCGAAGTGCACGTGGAGCTGTCCACCAAGACGAAGATGTTCTGCGGCTGCGCCAACGCCTTCGGCGCCGAGCCGAACACCCAGGTGTGCCCGGTGTGCCTGGGCCTGCCGGGTGCGCTGCCGGTGCTCAACGGCAAGGCCGTGGAGGCCGCCATCCGGATCGGGCTGGCGCTGAACTGCCAGGTCGCCGAGTGGTGCCGGTTCGCCCGGAAGAACTACTTCTACCCGGACATGCCGAAGAACTTCCAGACCTCGCAGTACGACGAGCCGATCGTCCACGACGGCTACCTGGACGTGCTGCTGGACGACGGCGAGACCTTCCGGGTCGACATCGAGCGGGCGCACATGGAGGAGGACACCGGCAAGTCCTCGCACATGGGGGGCAGCACCGGCCGGATCCACGGCGCGGACTACTCGCTGCTGGACTACAACCGGGCCGGCGTGCCGCTGATCGAGATCGTCACCAAGCCGATCGTCGGCGCCGGGGAGCGGGCTCCCGAGGTCGCGCGCGCCTACGTCTCGGCGCTGCGGGACCTGCTGCGCGCGCTGGACGTCTCCGACGTGCGGATGGACCAGGGCTCGCTGCGCTGCGACGCGAACGTGTCGCTGATGCCGAAGGGCACGACGGAGTTCGGCACCCGCACCGAGACGAAGAACGTCAACTCGCTGCGCAGCGTGGAACGCGCGGTGCGCTTCGAGATGCAGCGGCACGCCGCGGTGCTGACCTCGGGCGACTCGATCCTGCAGGAGACGCGGCACTTCGACGAGTCCACCGGGACCACGTCGGCGGGCCGCCGCAAGGAGACCTCCGAGGACTACCGCTACTTCCCGGAGCCCGACCTGGTGCCGATCGCGCCGGCCAGGCAGTGGGTCGAGGAGCTGTCCAAGACCCTGCCGGAGATGCCGTGGGAGCGGCGCAAGCGCGCGCAGGAGGACTGGGGCCTCTCCGACGAGGAGCTGCGCGACCTGGTCAACGCCGGGGCGCTGGAGCTGGTGGCGCAGACCGTCGACGCGGGCGCGCCCTCCGGTGACGCCCGCTCCTGGTGGGTTTCGTACCTGGCGCAGCAGGCCAACACCCGCGGCGTCGAGCTCGCCGACCTGGCAATCGCGCCGAAGCAGCTGGCGCGGGTGATCGCGCTGGTCGCCGAGGGCAAGCTGACCAACAAGCTGGCCCGGCAGGTCGTCGACGGGGTGCTCGCCGGTGAGGGCGAGCCGGACGACGTGGTGGCGGCCCGCGGCCTGGAGGTCGTGTCCGACGACTCGGCGCTGCAGGCGGCGATCGACGAGGCGCTGGCGGCGCAGCCGGACATCGCGGACAAGATCCGCGGTGGCAAGGTGCAGGCGGCGGGCGCGATCGTCGGAGCGGTCATGAAGGCCACCAAGGGCCAGGCGGACGCCAAGCGGGTCCGCGAGCTCGTCCTCGCGGCCTGCGGCCAGTAACGGGCGCCGGAACGGCCGAGAACCGAAGCGGGGAACCGGGATTTTCCGGTTCCCCGCTTCGCATCTCCGCAGTTTCAATTGAGCGTCTTTCATCCTGGTTCGGCCCGCGGCCGCGGGTCGCAAAGCTGCACGTCGAGGGGTGTCGCATGCGCCGCAGGCGCATAGCCCACCTACGACACCGGCACCGCCGCGGGTTCACGGTGCCCACCCCTCCGGGGTTCCCTCGGCGAGGA
>NZ_JBWKKU010000051.1:0-69470 GCF_056431445.1 Saccharopolyspora sp. NPDC045941 | reverse complement strand
GAATACGGATCGTTCGTGCGGACTCGAAGTTCTACACAGCCGGCGTGGTCGCCGCCTGCCGCCGGGCCGGAGCGCATTTCTCGTTGTCCACAGGCATGAACCCCTCGATCGCGGCGGCCATCGCACAGATTCCCGAGCATGCCTGGCAACGGATCCACTACCCTCGGGCCGTCGAAGACCCCGACACCGGCGAGTTGATCTCCGACGCCGAGGTCGCCGAGATACCGGACTACACAGCCTTCACAGGGCGACCGAAGAACGAGCAGGTCACCGCCCGTCTGATCGTGCGCCGGGTCCGCGACCTCGCCAAGCCCGCCACCCCTGACGGCCAGGGCGAGCTGTTTCCCGCCTGGCGCTACCACCCGCTGTTCACCGACAGCCCCATGCAGACCCTCACCGCCGAGCAGCAGCACCGCCACCACGCCGTGATCGAGCAGGTCATCGCCGACGCCAAAGCAGGCCCCCTGGCCCACCTGCCCTCCGGGAAGTTCAACGCCAACCCCGCCTGGCTGACCCTGTGGGCCATCAGCTACAACCTGCTGCGCGCCACCGGCACCCTGGCCTCCGTATTCCACGCCAAGGCCACCACCAGCACCACATCCGAGCGCATCTGATCCACACCCCCGCCCGCATCGCCCGCTCCGCCCGAAAACTGACCCTGCACCTGCCCCACCACTGGCCCTGGGCATACGCCTGGAAGCAACTGTTCGACGCCACCCACGCCCCACCCACCACGAACTGACTTCTACCCGCCCGCCACGAACGCCAACCACGGAACAAACACGGAAAAGCTGGGCAAACCAGCGGATAACGCATGCCCTGAACACGACAGCAAGATCAACAACAGCCAATCAACCAACCAAGATCACCATCAGCAACCATCGGTGGATTGAGGCTAAGGGCTTCGCCAACCCATCCGCAGTTACCCAGCGAAGCTGAGCTGATCGGGAATCCGTGTGCGTCCTGCGCGGGGCCAGCCCGGGGGCACGCATCAGTGCAGGTCAGCGTACGTAAGGCTGAGCCCGCTACTTCGCGCGCCATGGGCAACCCATCCTCTTGGGAGATGATCATGGCGCGCCCTCCGCTCCCGCTTGGCACCTGGGGCTCGATCCGGATCCACGGCAGAGTCGGCGACGAGTGGGTACCCAAGGCGGAGATCCCCGCCGGGACGAAGATCACCAGTTGGCGGGCCATCGCCAAGTACCGGACGCATGACGGTGTCACTCGATCAAGTTTTTGGCTCAATCTTGTTCGGTTGAAAGTCGTGCCTGTTGATCTTGTTGATGGATGTCGACGGGGCGTGCGAAGCTGAGGGCTTCGTGCGGTCGGACGCGGTTGAACGCGTCTTGGCGGATCACCTCGAGGTCCTCGAAGGGGCCAGCCGCTCCGCAGACTTCTTCCACACCCGCAACTCGACATGAGCCTCACCCAGGGCGGTAGTCAGATCGTCGATCTGGGCCCGCAACTGCTCCTCACGGCCCGACGGACCGGCCTTGCCACCCTCGGCGATCCCGGCCCGGCCACCCTCGAGGAACTGGGCCTTCCACCGCGACACCGACTGCTCCGAGACCTTGCACGATCAACATCCCGGCATGGTCATCCTGAGGCGCAGGGTGCACGCGGGCATCGATACGTAAGCGTCTCGGCCGGTCAGCAGAGAGGCACGCGTCGGCGAGCAGATCGCCGTGGTGTGAAACCGGTTGTAGTGCAACCCGTCCCGCGCCAGCTCCGCCCCAGCCGGAGTCTCGATCAGGCCCCCGAACTGCGACGCCGCTCCGAAACCCACGTCGTCGAGCAGCACCAGCACGACGTTCGGCGCCCCCTCGGGAGGTCGGGGCGGGGCGAGTTGCTGGACGTCGGACATCTCCACGCCTTCCCTTCACCGGCCGCAGAAGCCGCTGCGCCCGCTGGAGGCCAAACTCCATCGACTCGCGCAGATCGTGGGCGTTGTTCGGTGCAGCCACCCCACCGTCGCCGGTTCTCGGACTGGCAACCACCTGGGTCTTGGTCAGTGGGACTCCCGGCGGTCAAGACATGCCGTGCCCGCCAGCTCGACGTCCGCCTGTCCGGTTGATGCCCCGGAATTGTCGGGAGGGTCCACTACGGTCGCGGTCATGACGGAGCAGGTGTGGTGTGGCGTGGTCGAGCTGCGGCAGTACACGCTGAAACCGGGGCAGCGGGACGTGCTGATCGAGCTGTTCGAGCGTGAGCTCGTCGAGCCGCAGGAAGCGCTTGGCATGCGGATCATCGGCACATTCAGCGACCTCGACGACCCGGACCGGTTTGTGTGGCTGCGCGGGTTCGCCGACATGGCGGCCCGCCACGCCAGCCTGACCGGCTTCTACCACGGGCCGGTCTGGGCCGAGCACCGGGAAGCCGCGAACGCCACCATGGTCGACTCCGACGATGTGCTGTTGCTGCGGCCATGCGGGCCGTTCACGCGACCGAAAACGCCCGGGAAGCTAGTCACCGTCACCGTGTCCGACCGCCACGTCACGGGCAGCCAGGTCGTTGCGACCCTGCGCAGCGAGCATGCGCCCAACACATTCCCGGCGTTGCCGGTCCGCGAGGATGAGGACGTGGCCGTCACCGTCGCCGTGCAGGACCACAGTCCCGAGCCGAGCCCGGAGACTCTCCGTCTGGAGCCGACCGCGCGGTCCTGGCTGCGTTAGCGCACCTGCCGGAAGAACGATCGGACCTCGTCGACGTACAGCTGGGCAGCTCCAGCGCCTGGCACGACTCCGGCCTCGGCGCACCCGTCGACATCGACCGCCTCCAACAGCAGATCACCACCCTCGAACAACACGTTGTCGAGCTGCAAGGCCAGCTCGAGGAGGGCACCAGCGAGCTCGATGCGGCGCGAGCGGCCAACCGGGAACTCACCAGGGCGCTCAACCAGCCAAAGCGATGACCTCTCCCCCTGCCTTCGTCGCTGGGCCTGGTGCTGGACTTCAAGCACGACACCCTCCGGCGAAGGAGGTGGTGACGATGGCGCATGCAGTGTGGGGAGGGGTGCTGACCTTTTGTTATCTGGAGGCGGGTTCTGGCCTCAGTCACATGAGGGATCTTGGGGCCCGGACGTGTGGCTATTGAGTATCCGGGGGCTGTTAGGCACTGATCGCGCGGTAGACCTCCACGGAGCTTTGTCCGAGCGCCCGCGCCCCGCGAGAGGGCCCGGACGCGCTCGGGAAGGCGATCGCAACCCAGGGGGTCACGTCGCAACCGCTGCCGGGCCACGTTGATCCCGACCTCCTGCGGAGCGACCGGGTAGTGCCAGACCGGGAACATGCCGGGTTCGCTCTTGACCACCAGATGCGGAGCGCCGTACCAGGTCGGCACCAGGACCAGCGGCATCCGGAGCGGATGGATCACCGAGTGGTGCAGCTTGTCGACGATCACCCGAGCCGGGTCGGTGTACTCCGCGCAGGTCGGGCTCAGCGACGCGAGCACCCGGCCCGGTGGCTCGGCCAGGAGCCGGCGAGCCGTTCGGCCGGTGGATTCCCCCAGCACCGGGCCGAGCTGGCGCCACGACTCGTCAAAGAACAGCTCCGCGCATCCGCGCAGGAAGTCGATGATCTCGCCGCGACAGCCTTCCGGATCGTCGATCAACCGCTCGGCCAGCTCTAGCCGGGCACTCGACAGCCCCCGCGCGGTCCGCAGCAGGGTCGCCTGCGAGTCCGTGCTGCTGAGCAGATCGGAGAAATCCAGCCCCTGGTACCCGCCGCAGCAGGCGTAGGCGGTCAGCTCGGCGAACCGCGCACACGGCATAGCGGCGATCTCGTCGAGCTGCCACCCGAGATCCGCGCCGGCTTGCAGACCGCAGTAGAAGCCGCGCCACCGCATCGACGACCACAGCGGTGTGAGCTGCCGCAGGACGCGGAGGAAGTCGTCCGACGCCGAGTCCAGGACCTGGCGCGCCCACGACGCCAGGCCCGGATGGTGCTCGGCCTCAGTAAGCACGTGCAGGCAGGCCGACAGCTCGGCCAGCGGAGAGGTCACCGGCCGGATGTGCTCCACTCGCACCCCATCCAGCAACACGACAACCGACACGACCCGAGTCTATGAACTCAGGAACTCGGCGCGAACCTCGGCGAAGAACACCGGGTCGGCGAGCAGGTCCGTCACCACCTGCGCCAGAGCCCGGGCGGCGATCGCGGTGCGCTCGTGCGCGAGATCGGTGACCGCGGCATCCCGCATCGCATCTGAGTGCCCCGGCGTGCCCCGCTCGGCGATCTGCACGTAGGGATGGATGATCGGCACGATCTGGGAGAGATTGCCGATGTCGGAGGACCCCGCAGGCTCGTCGGGTGATCCCGGCTCGATCGGGAGTCCCAGTGCCGACACCACGTCGCTGAATCGCCGCGCCATGGTGAGGTTGTTGCGCCGGTCCGCGTACATGGGTCCGGTTTCGACGACCGAGGCGGTCGTCCCGGTCGCCATCGCCGCGCCGTGCGCCGCCTTGGTGACGCGGTCGACGAGCTCCTCGGCGGAGTCGGTGGCCACGTCCCGCACGTAGAGGTCCACGGCCGCGTGTGCCGGGACGACGTTCGGGGCCTGACCGCCGTCGCTGACGATGCCGTGAATCCGTGCAGTCGGCGGCACGAACTGCCGCATCGAGTCGATCGCGGTGAGGAACAGCTGCGCGGCGGCGAGAGCACTGCGGCCGTACCAGGGCAGCTTCGACGCGTGCGAGCTGACCCCGGTGAACTCCGCCCTCAGATGAGCGGCGGCCAGGCCGTGCCGCGTGCTCAGCGTGCGGTCCGCGGGGTGGAACATGACCGCGGCATCCACACCGTCGAACACGCCCTCTGCCGCTAGTTTGATCTTCCCGGCTCCTCCCATCTCCTCTCCCGGGGTCCCGATCACCATGATCGTTCCCGGGTGGTCGGGCGCGGCCCGTGCGGCGGTGATCGCGGCCATCGCTGCCCCCGCCGCGATCAGGTTGTGCCCGCAGCCGTGCCCGATACCGGGCAGCGCGTCGTACTCCGCGAGCACCGCGACCACGGGACCATCAGCACCGGTCTGGTGACGAGCAGTGAACGCGGTGGGCAGCCCGCCCACGTGCCGGTCGACGGCGAAGTCCGCCTCGGCGAGCCAGTCGACGAGCGTGCCTGCCGCGTGGTGCTCCTCGAACTTCAGCTCTGGGTGCGCGTGGATCTTCCGGCTCACAGTGACCATCCGCGGCGTCAGCCGGTCGGTGATGGTCCTCAAGATGTCGCTCACGTGTGCTCCTGTCGTACGTGCACTGCCAGGACCACGATGCCGCAGCGCCGCTCTCGAACCGGCCTCTAAGCTGCGCGTTTGCCGCGAACCCGGTAACCGTGAGGCGGCCTGCGGCCGGTCGGTTACCGCGTGCCCGGTAACCACGTGACCGCCACCACGGACCCGATTACCGTCCCGTCCCACCGAAGCGCACCGACAGGGAGGAAGCCCGGATGAGTACGGCAGTGGCACCGAGAACCCGGTTCATCCGGGTCCTCGATCTCGTCGAACGGGCCGGCAACCGGCTCCCCCACCCGTTCTGGCTGTTCTGGCTGCTGGCCGGACTGACCGCGCTGGTCAGCTGGGCGATGTCGGGAACCACCGTGCTCAACCCGGCCGATGGCGATCCGGTCACGGTGCGGAACCTGCTGTCCGCGGAGGGGGTCCGCGCGTTCTTCGGCGGCGTCGAGGAGGAGTTCGTCACCTTCGGCCCGCTGGGCACGGTGACCATCGTGATGCTCGGTGTCGCGGTTGCCGAGAGATCGGGCTTCTTCAGCGCACTAGCCCGCAAGGCGCTCGCCCGCGTGTCGCCGCGGTGGGTCGTGCTGTGCTTGGCGCTCGCGGGAGCGTTGTCGAAGTTCCTGTCCGACTCCGCCTACATCGTGCTCGTGCCGCTGGGCGCGGTCGCGTTCCGGGCGGTCGGCCGGTCACCGATCCTGGGCATGATCGTCGCGTTCGTCTCGATCAACGCCGCGGGCGACGCCAACCCCCTGATCGCACCTGGCGACGTCGTCTTCGCTTCGATGGCGACCGAAGCGGCTCAGGCCGTCGATCCCGGCCACGTCGTGCGTGCCACCGACAACATGTACTTCACCACCGTGTCCGCGATCGTCCTCGCCCTGGTGATCACGCTTGTCACCGAGACCGTGCTGGCCAAACGGGAAGCGTCGCTCCAGCCGGATCACAGCAGCGAGCTGGAGGCCGAGGTCGCCGACGCGATGCCTGGCCCGCGGGAGGTCCGTGCCCTCAAGTTCACCGGTCTTGCGGCGCTGGCGTTCGTGGCGGCCCTGGTCGTGGCACTGCTGCCGGAATCGTCTCCGCTGCGCGGGGAGTCCGGCGGAATTCTGGACTCGATGCTGTTCGACAACATCGCCGTCTTCCTCGCGCTGTTCTTCCTGTCCATCGGCCTGGTCTACGGACGGCTTACCGGGCGGATCACCAACAGTCACCAGGTCCCCGCGTTCATGGCCGACGGGCTGCGCTCGATCGCGCCGCTGCTGGTGATCTTCTTCGCGGTGTCGCAGTTCCTCGCCTTGTTCAAGTGGACCAAACTCAGCACCGTCATCGCAGTCGCCGGTGCCGACCTGCTCAAGCAGATCGGCGCACCACCACTGGTGCTGTTCACGCTGCTGATCATCGGCATCGCAACGATGAACCTGCTGATCACCAGCGGACAGGCGCTCTGGGCACTGATCGCACCGGTCCTGGTTCCCATGCTGATGCTGCACGACATCAGCCCGGCAACGACCATGGCCCTCTACCGGATCGCGGACTCCTGCACGAACTCGATCACCCCGATGAGCACGACCTTCATGCTCACCGTCGGTTTCATCCAGACCTACCGCAAGCGCGGAGCAGGTATCGGCACTCTCGTGTCCTGCACGCTGCCGGTCGCGCTGAGCATGCTGGCGGCCTGGACCGCCCTGTTCTTCGTGTGGTGGCTGCTGGGCATCCCGCTCGGCCCCGGCGCCCCGATCCGCTAGTGTTCCGTGACTCTGCTTTGTTTACTTTGCGTTGTTGTCCACGAGTTTCTTGATGTTGGTTTGGACGAGTCGAACCTTGGCGAAGATCTCGCCGGCGGTGGCGGTCCAGGCAAACGGCTTGGGGTCGATGTTCCGGAGCCAGCATTTTCTGGGCGCATTTCGGAGCCGGTGGGGTCGTCGAGGTCGACGTTCACGCGCACCCGCGTGGTGCGTGTGGTCCCGAACGTGTCGCAAGTGCACGGTGTGCTCGTCGTTCCCGTGCTTCCTGCTGGAACGAGAACCCGTCCGCTGACCAGGATGTAGCACTGCGCCGGCGCTGCGCAGACCCGCGCAATGGTCATTCGCCTTCTGCTGCGGTATCGGCGTGGCGCCGCAGTTCGGCCTCCGCCGTGGAAGCCTTCGTCCCCTGCTCACCAGGAGCCGGTTTCCTGCTGCCTGATTGCTGCGGTCCCTCCGCCGGTTCGGAGGAATGTTCCCGTGGTGTCTGCTTTCCCTGCGTCATGACATCCGCCTCCGGACACGGTGCAACGATCGGATGCTGGAGCATCCGTCCACCTTTTTCATTCCCCGTGGCCGGTACGGCAAACGTCGGCGATCGGGTGCGGCCGACGCGCCTCGTGCAAGTATCCGGCGCTTGGACGCGATTGATCGCGGAATCTTGCAAGAATTTGTGCGCTTGCGCCCGGACCTCGTTCGAACTCCGTGCGCGGGTTTCCGGCCTCGCCGCATCCTCTGCAGTCGCGCTGCTGGCGGTTCTGAGCCTGGTCGGCGGTGCCGACACGGCCCCACTGGCCAGCAACGGACAACAGCTCGTCGGCGTTGTCGACGCACCCGACTCGGTCTCCGGGAACGTCACCGTGTGGTCCTGGGACGTGGCCGCGGAGGGATCGCAGGCACTGGTGGTGTTCTTCCTGCCCGCGGTGACCACGCTGGTCGCCTACGCCGTGGTGTTCCGCGTCCTGCTGACCACCGACGGCGGCGTGGTCAACCGGTTGCTTGGCTGGCTTGCACCTGCCACCGGTGGATTGACTGAACAACCTGACGTGGGCGAAGGTGGGTGATCGGTTCGGTCACCCGAAACCACCGGGGCAGCGGAACCGCCTGTACGTCGGCTGCGGCTGAACTCCCGCGGCCTGGACACCCCTGCTCGGCGTTCGGCGCCGAATACCTGTCCCTGCTCAACCACAACGCCGAGCCGGTGACGGTCGACAGCTGTCCCCGGCAGCGGTGGACCTGCTGACCGGGCGGCCGTCAGGAACCGGGATCCAGCTGCCCGCGCGGGGCGCGGCGGTGCTACGCCGTCCACTGCGGACGGAAGCAGACAGTCCACTGCGGACGGATGGTGCGGTCGACCGACCAGGCACCGGGACGGGAGAGGGGCGGATATGAGCGTCGTCCGGAGATTGGCCTGCCTGGCCGGTGCGGTGCTGCTCGGCACCGGACTGGTGCCCGTCGACGTCGCTACGTCAACCGCGGCCGACCGGGGCGGGCCGCCGTCTCCGCCCTCGGCCGAACCGAGCGCCTGGCCGGACGTGCTGGACCTGCACGGCACCCCCACCAGCGCCGAGCCACCCGAGTTCAACCCGCTGAACGCCTTCTCCGACGCCGGTGCCTGGCACGGCTACGGCCTGCCCATCCCGGGCGACCGCCGACTCGCCGGCGGGTTCACCGGTCCGCTGTACCTCGCCCAGGAATACCCCTGGTACCTGAGCAGCGAGTTCACCCGCATCCGGCTGCGCGACGCAGACACTGGCCGGCCAGTCGACCTCGGCGCCGACCCGCACCCCCGGCTGGTGTCCTACCCCGGCGCGTTGGAGCAGAGCTACGCCGTCGACGGCGTGCACCTGACGCTCCGGCTGCAGTTCACCGGCAACCGCACCGCGCTGGTGCAAGCCCGGATCGGGAGCGACCGCCCGCGCCGGCTGGAGGTCGGTTGGGACGGCAGCCTGCTCACCCCCGCCAGGGCCACGGTGCGCGACGCGCTCGCGCTGGCCGCGACCGGCAGCGGGGTCGCGGTCGACTTCGCCCGGGTCCGGGACACCTGGAACTTCCTGACCGGCGGCGAGGAACGATTCGAGGTGCGCCACGCCGAGCCGGTGACCACCACCGTCACCGGCAGCTCCTACACGACCGAGCTGCGCACCCCGCTGTCCCTGCCCGCCGGCGGCATCCGCGACCTGGCCTGGACCGAGACCTACACCTTCACCGCCGCGGAGCGGACCGCCCAGGAGCCGATGGTCGACCGGGCGCTGCACCAGCCGCACCGGGCCGCCGATGAGACCCGGCAGCGCTGGCAGCGCTACCTCGGCTCGGCGCTGGCCGGGGTGCCCGCCGAGCACGCCGGGCTGGCGGTGAAGAGCGTGCAAACGCTCGTCACCAACTGGCGCAGCCCGGCGGGGAAACTGGTCTCGGACGGGATCACGCCGTCGCTGACCTACAAGTGGTTCGCCGGTGGTTTCTGGGCCTGGGACTCGTGGAAGACGGCGGTCGGGGTTGCCCAGTTCGACCCTGCGCTGGCCGTGTCCACCATCCGATCGGCCTTCGACCACCAGCTCACCGCGGACTCGGCGCGCCCGCAGGACGCCGGCATGGTCCCGGACTGCGTCTTCTACAACGATCCCGCGCAGGGCGGCGGGAACTGGAACGAGCGCAACAGCAAACCGCCGCTGGCGGGGTGGGCCGTCTGGGAGGTGTTCCAGCGCAACGGCGACCTGCGCTTCCTGGCCGACATGTACCCGAAGCTCGTGGCCTTCCACGACTGGTGGTATCGCACCCGCGATCACGACCACAACGGCCTCGCCGAGTACGGGGCCACTTCAGACCCGCAGAACGCCACGCCCGCCGACATCCGGCAGGCCGCGGCGTGGGAGAGCGGGATGGACAACGCGCCCCGGTTCGACCGCTCCGGGGTGCTGGCCAACACCGATCCGGCCGGCCGGGTGATCGGGTACTCGTTGGACCAGGAGTCCGTCGACCTCAACGCCTACCTCGCCGCCGACAAGCGGTACCTGGCCCGGATCGCGGCCGCGCTGGGCAGGCCGGCGGACGCGCTGCAGTTCGGCGCGCAGTCCGAACGCGTCGCGGCCTGGCTGCGCGAGCACACCTTCGACCCGGCCAGCGGCTACTACTACGACGTGGACGTCGCAACGAAGCGGCCACTGGTGGAGCGCGGCATGGGCATCGAGGGGGCGATACCGCTGTGGGCGGGCGTGGCGTCACCGCCGCAGGCGGCCGGCGTGCGGCGGGCGCTGTTCGACCCGCACGCGTTCGGCACCTACCTGCCGTTCCCGACGGTCTCGGTGTCGGCGCCCGGGTTCGACCAGACCGCCTACTGGCGCGGACCGAACTGGCTGGACCAGACGTACTTCGCCATCAGCGGGCTGACCGACTACGGCTACCGGCCGGATGCGACGCGGGCCGCGACCGCGCTGGTCCGGCGGGCCGACGGGCTCCTCGGCAACGCGCCGATCGGGGAGAACTACGACCCGCTCAACGGCGCCCGGCTGAACTCCAGCAACTTCAGCTGGTCGGCGTCGGTGCTGCTGGTGCTGGCGAAGTCGACGCTGCGGTAGCCGCCCCGGCCCACCGGGGATCAGCCGGACTTCGTCCAGCTGCTGCACGAGCCACATGGTGTCCAATGTGGACGACGTCACCCGGATTCCGCGGAAGCGCCGAGGTCCCCGACGACGAGTTCGAGGCGTGCGAAGTGGCACGGCCGTGGAGAAGGCGTGGGCAGCCCCATCCGCGCCGGCGATCTCCGACATCCGGACCGTTCACTCCGCCTCGGCCGTCGATGCGCCTCACAGGTCCCATCGCTGGGCGTGGCGGGCGTCAAGATGATTCCTTCGGCCGCAAGGCGAGGCGGTGTGCGCGACCGGCATTCTCCCGGCTCAGCACGTCCCTGAACCGGAACTAGAGCCGGCCTGAGGTGCCGCGTCGGTGCCGTCGACAAGCGCGCGCACCTTGCCGCGCATGTATCGATCGAGATCCTCGGCTCCGCCACTCGTAGTCAGCCCGAGCGCCTCGGCCAGGAAAGGGCCGAACAGCCGCCAGCCGTAACGGAAGGCCATCGCCGCGGCGACATCACGCTCCGCGACTTGATCCTCCACAGCGGAAGCAGGAGGAGATCCACCGGGCCCCCCAGGCGGACACGCTGCCTGGATCCGGAGATCACGAAGGCGTTCGAGCGTCGGGAACGCCGACTGGACGCTGCGGGGTTCGTACCCGAGGAGGAGCATCCAGGCGAGAACGCGCACGTAGTGGTTTTGCTGCCAATCCGTGCGGTCGACCAATGCGTCCAGTGCCTCGTCGAAGGTGCCGGCCGCTTGAACCACCGCGGCACCCTCCTCCGCGAACCGCCCCAACACTGCGCCGAGGAGTACGTCGCGGGTGCCGAAGTGCCGGTTCACGAGGCTGTAGGTCACACCGGCTTCGCGTGCGATCTCGCGCAAAGACACCGCTGCGGGACCTCGCTCGGCGAAGAGCCTGGCGGCTGTGTCGACTACGGCTTCGATCACCTGCTGCCGTCCGAGCGGCCGCTCCGACGCATCCGCCGGGGCGGTGGGGGCTGCCTTGGTTGCTGGCGTCGGAGCGTCCGGTCGAACCATGCTTTCCTCACTCTTGACGACTGTGGCCAGTGGCCATAGCCTATCTGTGGCCACTGGCCACAGTTTTCTGAGGGCGCGGTACGACACAGCTGGATCCGCTGTTCGCCAGAGCGCACGTACCCCGCTCACCCATCGCCCAAGCCGGGACCGCCGCCCGCCCGGCTCCCCGTACGTCTTCCCGCCTTCACGCCGCACCGCGTCCGGCGAAAGGAGCGCCCGCATGCCCGCACCGCCCCCGCCCGCCACCGCCTCGAACGCCGATCTCCAGGCCCTCTACGACGAACTCGACTACCAGCGCGCCGTGCAGACCTACATCTGGGCTCAGCCCCTGGTCGGCCTCGCCGCCATCGAGGAAGGGGCGCGGGCGGTCGGCGTTGGCCCGCTGGAGCTGTTCGTCTTCGACCGCCGGCTCCAGGTCAACCAGCGCTTGGCCACTGGCAACGACGACGTCGTCTACGCCTTCGCCTATTACGACCTGGGTGAATGCGGCCCCTTGCTCGTCGAGATCCCGCCGCACCAGCTGTTCGGGGTGCTGGTCGACGCCTGGCAGCGGCCCGTAGCCGACCTCGCCCTCACCCCAGCCCCGCACCCAACCCGCCACCTGCTCCTCCCGCCCGGTACGCCCTGCCCCGAGGACGTGCCTGACGACGTGCAGGTACTGCGTCCGGCCACTCGCAACGGGCTGCTCCTGCTGCGATCCATGCCCTGCCCGGACGGCGACCTGAGCTGCGCCCTCGACCGCCTGCAAGGCACCCGCCTGCGCCCCTACCCAGCGGCCGACTCGGACGAGCGGCCCCAGCGCGTCCACCTCATGGGCCACCGCGATTTCGACGGCATCACCCCGGGCGGCCTCGCCTACTTCGACCTGCTGGCTCGTCGCCTCGCCCGCGAGCAGCCCGAGGAGCGTGACCGCATGATGTGGGGGATGGCCGCCACCCTCGGCCTCACCCCGCCCGGCCCCTTCGCCCCCGACGCACGCATGCACGCCTGCCTCGACCGGGCCGCCGCCACCGGCCGCACTCTAGTCGGCGCTCTCGTCCGAAACCCGCGCAAGCCGCGCGTCACCTGGTACCCGGACACACACTGGAGCCGGCCCGGCGGCCTAACCCACCACCACCAGGACCTCGGCCCCGGCACTCAGCTCGACGAGCGCGCCGCCCTGTTCCACTACGGCTTCACCACTCAGCGGTTCCTCTTCGACCCGGACCGGGGCCTCGCCATCGGCACCGGCGCCGCCTACCTCACCAGCTTCCACGACGCCGAAGGCCACCCCCTCGACGGCTCGCGACACCACCGGCTCCGCATCCCGCCCGCCCCACCGGTCCTCGGCTACTGGTCGGTGACCGTCTACGACGCCGACAACTTCAGCCTGATCTGCACCGACCAGACCCGCGCCACCCTCTCCGGGCTCCGTCCCGCCACCGGACCGGTCCCCGACCCCGACGGCTCCCACCTGCTGCACTTCGCCCCGGAGCTGCCTTCCGACGTCCCGGACCGCAACTGGATCAAGACCGAGCCAGGCCGCACGTTCTGCCTGCTGCTCCGCTTCTTCTCCCCCACCCGCGAGTTCTACGACGGGAGCTGGCCGCTGCGCGACGCGGAGCGGGTCACTTCCTGAGAAGAGGGCACTGTGAACGGTTTTCCCGGCCCCAGGGCCTGCGCACGGGCTCGGCCTGGCGGGGCAATGGCCGCTATCTGCGCATCGTCGTTGTCCTGCTGTTCGTCACCGAACCCTCCTCCTTCGAGTTCAACCTGATCAGCCCGGGGCTCCAGGAGATCGCCGCAGAGTTCGGCTCCCGCAGCGTTGAACTCACCATGACCATCGTCTTCCTGGGGTCCTCGCGCATGCGCCACGGCCGCACACCGGCCACCGGGGGTAAACGGCCCGGCACCCCCCACGCGCATGCCGCCGAGAGCACCCGGCCGTGCGGTCTCCGGTGACGCGCCACCACCGGTCCGGCCGACTGGAGATCGTCGTCCACACAGCACACCGTAGAGCGGTCGCGCCGTGTCCAGCTACAGGTCGATAGGGTTACCGCGATGACCTCACAGACGACGTCTTCCACCGATAGCGACTTCTCGATCGACGATCTGCTTGCTCGCGCTGGGGATCTCAAGGGCGAGCTCGTGGCTTTTGCCCAAGGCCCTCGCTTTGCGCGGCGTTTGAAGGCGGTGCTGTCCGAGACGGCCGACCGATACGGCTATCTCGACGAGAGCAGGGCGATCCTCGCCATCGACAGCTTCGCGTTGCAGCACCGCTTGTCCGACGGACGTACTGTGCTTGAGCGGTTCGTCGCGCAGCGGCGGCCGCCGCTGGCGGATGCCGAGCGGGAGATGCTGCTCGGGTGGCGCGACGTCGTCGAGGCGTGTTTCGAGGTTCGCCGGTTCGACGGGGACGCCATCCTCCTGCACAACCTCCTCGACGATGTGGTCTACCGCGTCTACTCGAACATGGGACCAAAGGTATTCGGCAAGCTCCGTGCGGACATGTTCGTCGTCGGACGGGTCGTGCCGCTGCACCCCGCGACCGACGCCTGGCTGGTGACCGGGAGCTTCTCCACCTTCCCCAAGTCGGCGCGGCGGCAGATCGCCCAGGCCGCCGCCGGACAGCTCACCACCCATCCGGAACTGCTCCACCGCAACCCGGCCATGCTCCGGAAGGCCTGGAAGACCCAGGCCGAACACCGCGCGGACTTCATCGACCAGGTCGGCGCCGACATGATCGTGCTGCCACCAGACGAGGCCCAGAAGGCGTTGCGCGAGCACTACCGCCGCCAACGGCAGCGGGCGATGACCAACCTCGGCGCCAGAACCCCCAAGCCAGCGGCGAAAACCGGTCCAGCACCCGAGCAGCTGGCGCTCTTGCCCGAGGAACTGCTCGCGGCCGACAGCATCGCACTGATCTACGACGAGGTCGAAGGACTCAACTACTACCGCGATTTCGGCCGCCTGGACGCGTTGTTCGCCAACCCCGGGCTGGCCCGCGACCGCACCTACCTCACCCAGCTACGTGAGTACCTGAACGACGGCTCGGTCTCACCACTGGCGATCCGCCGGCTCGTGCACCGCCATCCCGACGGCGCCGACCAGGTCTTCCGCACCTTGCTGCGCAAACCCGGCTTCTCCTGGGAGCGTGACGGGGAGGAACTGCTCCGCCGCCGCAAGAAAGCCTTCTTCGATCGCGAACCGACCCCCAGCATCTCCACCATCGGCGAACGTCTCGCCGAACTCCTCCGCGCCTGATGGTGGTGCTGCGGCAGCGCGTGCGCCTGCGACTGCCCAGCAGGTCCACTGCGGGACCGCGGCCTGCTGGAGTGGGCGGTCACGCGCGATGAGCCTGCAATCGATCTGTGAGTATCAGCGCGGGTCGGAGGCATGTGGGACTGACCTGGTGACCCGCCGGAGGAACGCGGTCACTCCGGATTCAGTGCCTGCTGCCCTCAGTACAGCTCGATCACGAGCTTGTCGCTCAGGGCTCGGGAGACGCACAACGCGATCTCCGTGCCTGCGGCCTTGTCGGACGCCGAGAGGCACTGGTCGCGGTGATCAGGCGCACCCTCCAGGACTCCGGAGACGCAAGAGCCGCAAATTCCTTCCTCGCACGATTTCGCGACGTCGATCCCGTTTTCGGTGAGGACGGAGAGGATCGACTTTCCCGCGGGAATCCCGAAGACCTCGCCGGTGTCGAGTTCGACGGTGAAGGGCAGGTCGTCGCTGGTGTCGATCTCGTTGGCCGTGAAGTGCTCGATGTGAACGTTGTGCTCGCCGATGGCCGGGGCGAAGATCGCCGTGACCTGGTCCATGAAACCCTGCGGTCCGCAGGTGTAGACGTGGCTGGCGGGTGTCAGCCCGGGGACCACCGCGGCGAGCGGGGCGGGGTGGTCGGCGCGAGGTAGTCCGAAGTGGAGGCGTACCCGGTCGCGGAACTCCACCCGGTTCTCCAGGAGTTCGACGAAGGCGGCCTCGTCCGGGGAACGGGCGAAGTAGTGCAGCTCGAAGTCGGCGGACCGGCCCGCCAGTTCGTAGGCCATGCTCAGCAGCGGCGTGATGCCGATGCCGCCGGCGACGAGGACGTGCCTGTCCGCGTCGCCGGCCACGGTCAGGAGGTTCCGCGGTTCACCGATCTTGAGGTGGTCCCCCGCGGACACGGTGTGCAGCGCCTCCGAACCGCCCCGGGACTCCGGCTCGCGTTTGACCGCGATGAGCAGCGACGACACTTCGCTGGGCGGGCCGCAGAGCGAATACTGCCGGACCAATCCGGTCGGGCCCGCGACGTCGATGTGCGCGCCGGCCTCGTACGGCCCCAGCGGCTCGCCGTCGTCTCGGACCAGTCGCAGCGTGCGGATTTCGGCGGTCTCCTCGGTGATCTCCGCGACCCGGACCAGGATGTTCGTCATCGTCGCTCCCGTCGTCAGCGCAGGTAGAGGCCGCCGTTGGCGTCCCAGCAAGCGCCTGTGACGGTGGCGGCGCCCGGAGAGGCGAGCAGGGCGACCATCTCGGCGATGAAGGCCGGGTCGCCGAGCCGGCCGACCGGAATGTTCGTGAGGTAGTTCTCGAGGTTGTCCTCGCCGACGATCGAGTGCACCATCGGCGTGTCCTGCGGCCCGGGCGAGACCGCGTTGACCGTGACTCCGCGCGGGGCGAGCTCGCGGGCGAATGCCTTCGTCGCGGACAGGATCGCGCCCTTGGACGAGGCGTAGTGGCCGCCGGTCGCGGTGCCGCCGTTCTGCGCGGCCAGCGAGGCCATGTTCACGATTCGGCCGTAGCCCCGTTCCGCCAAGTGGGAGCCGAAGACCTGGCAGGCGTGGAACGTGCCCGAGAAGTTCACCGCCATGACGGAGTCGAGGTCGGCGGGCGTGATCTCCAGCAGCGGCTTGGCCTGGGTCCGGGCCGCGTTGTTGACCAGGACGTGCACCGCGCCGAAATCGGCCAGCACGTCCGCGAGCAGCCGTTCCAGGGCCGCTCGTTCGCTCACGTCGACCGCGTACCCCCTCGCCGTGGTGCCCGAGCCGTCGAGTTCTTCCGCGAGGATCGCCGCGGCGGAGCCCTCGAGGTCGGCGATCGCGATGCGGTAGCCGTTCGCGTGCAGCCGGCGCACGATGGCCGCGCCGAGCCCGTTGCCACCACCGGTGACGACCGCGAGCTGCCCGGCGGTCACAGCAGGAATCCCGTAGCGGGAACGGCAGCTTCGCTGTCCACGAGCCGCACCACCTTCAGCGCGATCCGGTCGGCCGCCGGGCCGTCGGTCGAGAGGCGGATCCGGTGCTCCAGGTCGGCGGCCCAGATGTCGTGATCACCGCGCTTGTAGGCGACGAGCACTTGCGCCGAGCGCAGCACGACTTCCTCGTCGGAGACCGATTCCGGCACGAACCGCGACACCGTGCGCACCGTGCGAGCGGCGTCCACGGCCGCGATCGCGTAGCCCTCGGTCATCCGGGTCACGCGCATCTGCCGCATCCGGGCGTCGTCGTAGACCATGTTGAGCGTGCTGGCGAAGTCCTCGGTGTCCGGCTCGATCGGGATGACGTAAATCCCGTCCTCGGCGAACAGTTCGTTCCAGTCCTGGTACTCCTCGCGGTCGAGCAGGTCGGCCTCGCGCCAAACCAGGTCGATCGCCCGGGCCACCCGCGGATCGGTCGTCGGGATCAGGGCGAGCGTGGGCGTCGCGTCAGTCATCGCTCATCATCTGCTTCCACTGGTCGTAGGCCGCGCGCATGCCGGTCTCATCGGTGACGTGGGAGGTGGGCCAGCCTTCCGGGCTCGGTTTCTCCCGGGAGAGGCCGCGATTGACCATGATCGGCATCTCGGGGGCGCCCTGCGCGCCGCGCTGGACGCGGTCCCAGCCCTCGGCGTCGTCCGGGGTGCCGAAGCCGAACGGGCCCTGGAAGTGCTCGTGGATGCGCAGCCTTTCCCGGTTGACGATGTCCACTTCGGGCGGTCCGTCCGGGCCGATGGCGATGTGCTCGATCACCGTCTCGTCCACCGCGACCGGGCGCAGCACGCGGAAGAACGCCGCCGACATCGACACGTTCGGGAAGAGGTTCAGGTTGAAGCCGGTGCCGTGCATGGCGCGGATCAGCTTGCGCACCTGAGCGGCGTCGAGGGTCTTCGACAGCTCCTCGACGAGGTGGCCGAACCGGGCCTGCAGCGGCTCGCTGCCGTCGTCCGCGTCGAGATCGGAGTGCTCGGGCACCATCTGCATCACACTGTGGCCCTGGCCGAGGTCGTGGGTGATGGCCTCGGGGTCGGTCATGAACGACATCATGTCGGCGGTCTCGGCATCCACCGACGCCATCCACGACCGGTGCACGATCGGGAAGTGGTAGCCGTCGGTGGTGTTCTCCAGCTGGATCTTCCAGTTGCCCTTGAACCTGAACTGGTGCTTGCCGAGCACCTTGATCGGGTAACCGCCGCCCTGCTTCATGAACCGGTCGATCCACAGCCTGGCGTCGCCGAGGAACTCGTCGAGCGGCTCGATGCCGTCGTCGAAGGTCGCGAACACCATGCCGCCGTAGGACTCGGTGCGCAGCTTCTTCAGCGACAGCTCGGTCTTGTCCACGACGCCTTCGTAGCCGTCGGGATAGGGAATGCCGCGCAACTTCCCGTCCAGGCCGTAGGACCAGGCGTGGTACGGGCAGGTGAAGCCGTTGGCCTGCCCCTTCGGTTTCTCGCACAGGCTCGCGCCGCGGTGGCGGCACCGGTTGAGCAACGTGTGGATGTCGCCCTTGCGGTCGCGGGTCACGATCACCGGCTGGCGGCCGACGTAGGTCGACTTGAAGCTGCCCGGCTTCGGCACCTCGCTTTCGTGGGCGACCCAGACCCAGGTGCGCTCGAAGATCCGGGTCATCTCCTGCTCGAAGATCTGGGGGTCGGTGTAGAGGCGGCCGGCGACGCGATCGCCGGAGACCAGGTCGGCGGGCGCGACGTCGAAGACGTTCTCGGTCATGGGTCTGGAACCTTTCCGGGGATCAGTCGGGAAGCTCGACGTCGTCGCGGACGGTGAGGGCACGGCCGATGCGGGCCTCGATCTTGGCGAACCGCCAGAGCTTGAACTCGCTGCTGCCCACCGGGGTGGTGCGGAAGAGGTTGCAGGCGGCCTTGACCGTGTCCTGGGTGTCGACGTCGGCGAGGATGTAGCAGGTCCACGGCCAGCCGTCGGACGGGCCGACCAGGTGCGAGTCGTCGTCGATGTCGCCGATGAAGCTCACCCCGGGCAGCGCCTTGAGCTGGTCCATCATGGACACGAACGCCTGCCAGACATCACCGGAGGTGATGCCGCCGGAGGGCAGGTCGAAGAAGTTCTGGTTGATGCCGATGCAGAACAGCACGCGAAGCGGCTGCGCGGTCATGCTCGTCTCCTGTCGTCGGTGGTCGGCTCAGGGTCCGTTCAAAATGCGGCGGCAGCCGCATGCGGTGTGGGACTCAGCTCGCACCGCCGCGGGTTCTCAGACAGCGCCCACCCCGTCGGGGTTCTTGGCGAGGACAGCCCCAGCGCCGTGTATTGGTCATACATAAGTCGGGGATCCCGGAGTCCAGACGGCGTCTGTAATTCCCGCAGGGGGGCCGCTACCCGCACCGCCGCGCAAGTCCATTGAAGAAATCACTTTTCAGCGGAAACCGGGCGTCGTGGGCGGTAGTCCCATGAGGACGGCGCCGGCCGCGTCGTACATCGCGGGCCCGAGGAAGGCGTGCTGCTTGGGCACCAAGGCGTCGCCGAGCAACAGCTGCAGCGGATGGTCGCGGTAGATCGGTGCCGTGCCGGAGATCTCGACGAGCCTGCCGACCACCTCCGACGCGGTCCTGGCCAGATGCGCCGAGGTGAGGCGGAGATGCGCGTTCTGCTCGTCGGTGGCGGGATCGCCGGCGACCACGGTCTCCCAGACCTCGTTGCTGAGCTCGTAGAACCACGCCCGGGCCGAGCGGAGCGCGGCCTCGGCGGCGGCGACCTCCGCGCGGTAGTAGGGCCGGTCGGCCAGCTTCGGCGCGCCGGTCACGCCGGCGTATCCGCTGCCGACCTCCTCGGCGTGGTCGAGAGCAGCCCGCGCCACACCGGCGCCGACCACGGCCAGAACCTGCGCGGCGTAGGCGATCGTCGGATAGCGGTAGAGCGGCTCGTCCACTGTGGGCTCTCCGCCGCGGATGAACGTCCATTCCCGGGGGACCTCGACGTCGCGGACGACCAGGTCGAACGAGCCGGTGCCGCGCATGCCGGCCACGTCCCAGTTCTGGACGATCTCGACCTGGTCCGGGCGCAGCAGCGCGGTCCGCGGCTTGCCGGCGGTGGACTCGTCGCCGGGGATGCCGACGCCGAGGATGTCGGCGCCCATGCAGCCGCTGGCGAACTTCCAGTGTCCGTCGACCCGGAACCCGCGGTCGGTGGGCTCGGCCGCCTGGATCGGGAACAGCCCGCCGGCGAAGGCGACGTCCGGGCCGTCCCGGTAGATCTTCGCCTGCGTTTCCACCGGAAGTGCGGCGAAGTAGATCAGCGCGGAGCCGAAGCTGGCGACCCAGCCGGTGGAACCGTCGACCACGGAGATCCGCTCGATCCGGTCCAGGAACTCCGCCGGCGGCAGCGGCTCGCCGCCGAACCTGGCCGGGGTGGCGGCGCGGTAGAGCCCGGTCCGCTTGAGCCGATCGACGAAGTCCTTCGGCACGTAGCGCTGCTCGCGGAACTCCGCCCGCCGCCGCGCGAGCTCTGCCAGAACGTCGTCGAAGGTGACGGCGGCATCCGCGAAACGGGGTGTCGCCCCTGGGGCCGCCTCCTGGGTGTGCACCATTGGTCCTCCTCATCGTTCCGGCCTGCATCCGACGGTAGGAAGCGGGATTTGCTCGCGGTATTGGTAGTGCCCGGCGTCGGTCTAGGGGATTTCTTCAGCAGTCCCCGGCCTCGGACCGAACTACGCTGGCCTCATGCAGGTCGACCCGCGCGCCCCCGAGCTCGCCGCGAACGACTTCGTGGCGATGCTGAACGCCAGCCGGATGTGCGTGCTCATCCACGACGCGGCCACCAAGAACATCTTGTGGGCCAACCCCGCCGCGTGCGAGATGCTCGGCTGGAGCGTCACCGAGCTGCGCCCGCTCAAGGCCAACGACATGAGCAGCTCGGCGCAGCAGTACGACCGGGTGCTCGGACGCGCCTGGCTGCAGGAAGCGGTCGACAAGGGCGCCAGTCGCATCGAATGGCACTACCGCGCCAAGTCGGGCCGGGTGATTCCCAGCGAAGCGGTCGCCGTACGGGTCGAACTGGCCCAAGGACCCGCGGTGATGGTGCAGTTCCGCGACATCGAACGGGAACAGGAGATCGAGCGCGAACTGCGGCTGACGACGTCCTACATCGACGCGCTGGCGCACCACACCTCGACGATCGCGCTGATGCTCGACGCCACCGGCGCCCTCCGGTTCGCCACCGACACCGCGGTCGCGCTCATCGGCGCGCGCCCGACCGAGCCGCTCGGCCCGCTCACGCAGTACGGCCGGCTGTGGTCGGACGGCCGCGCGTCCACTTGGGACGAGGTGGCCGCGCGGGCGGAGCCGGTGACCGCGATCAGGCTCGAAATCCCCCGCGACGCCGGTGAGCCGGTGTGGCTGGAAGGAAGCCTGGAACGCCTGAAGGACACCGACGACGAAGCCCTGCTGATGATCCTGCACGACGTCTCCGACCGCGTGCAGGAGGAGGCTCGCCGGGAACGCGAACTGCACCGGGAGAACTACCTGGCGCGCTACAACGCGATGGGCGACATGGCGATGGCGATCGCCCACGAACTCGGTCAGCCGCTCGCCGCGGCGGGCAACTACCTCGCCGGGGTGCGGGCCCGCAGCCAGGCGCTGGGGAACTCGGGCGAGTTGCCGTCCGAGTCCGCTGCGCGGCTGGCTTTCGGGCTCGACAGCGCGGAGAAGCAGATCGAACGGGCCAGCACGATCGTCAATGCCGTCCGCGCCTTCGTCGGTCACCTCGAACACGTCGAGCAGGTCGTCGACCTCAACGACGTGGTCGAGCAGTGCCTGCACTTCGTCCGGCTCCGCGCGGCCCCGCTGGGCGTGCAGGTGGCGGTGCGCCGCCATCCGGAACCGGTGGCCGTCCGGTGCGAACGCGTGCTCACCGGGCAGGTCGTGCTCAACCTCTGCTTCAACGCCATCGACGAGATGGCCGCCTGCGACCCCGACCGGCGGCGGATCACCATCACGACGCGCATCGACGACGACGCCGGGGTCCTCACCGTCGACGATCAGGGCCGCGGCCTGCCGCACGACCCTTTCGAGGAATCCTTCACGTCCAAGGAACACGGCAGCGGCGTCGGACTTGCGCTCAGCTACCGGATCATCACGCGCCAGCACGGGACCATTTGGGCGCAGCGCCGCGACGAGGGCGGCTCCCGTTTCGGCTTCACGTTGCCGCTCGCCCGGGAACACCACCCGCCGGCGTAGGGGAAATCCTCAGGCCGGCCGGTGGAAGTCTCGATATTCCGCCCGTGATCGCGGACGTACCGTCGGAGCAGAGCAAGCCTCCCGCCCGCGTCCGTCACAGGAGGAATCGTGTCAGAGCCGACCCGCACCCAGCGCGAGTTCCGCGCCGCGATGGCGAATCTGTCCGCCGCGGTGAACGTGATCACGACCGACGGCCCGCGCGGCCGGGCCGGGATGACCGTCAGCGCCGCCTGTTCGGTCACCGACTCGCCGCCGACCGTGCTGGTCTGCGTCAACCGGTCCAGCCGTTCGCACGACATCCTCGTGGCCAACGGCCGGATCTGCGTCAACGTGCTCGGCGCCGACCAGGACGACTTGGCGATGCACTTCGCGGGCGCGACCAAGGTCCCCACCGCAGAGCGGTTCGCCGACGGCCCGTGGGACCTCGACGTCGATGGCGTTCCGGTGCTCCGCAACGCGATCGCCTCCGTCATCGGCCGGATCGTGTCCGAACGCACCCTGGGCTCTCATTCGGTGCTGTTCGTCGAGGTCGAGAAGGTCCGCACCAAGCAGGACAGCGGCGCGTTGGTCTACTTCCAGCGCCGGTTCCACAGCCTGGACGCCGCGCCGCTGAGCGCATGAGGAGGAGACCACCCGTGAACCGACCGTCAGCCGCCGGCGACACCATGACGCTGACCTGCTACAACGACACCCACGGCTATGGTTGGCGCCACGTCGACCTGTTCGTCCACGACGCCGAGGGACGCGAACTGAACTGGGTCCACTGGCAGGTGCACGCGGACGGCCCGGAGGCGGCCGACACCGTCACCGCAGCGGTCGAGCCGTTGTTGCGGCGGACCTCGGAATGGCGCCACGGCGTCAGCGCGAGCGGCATGGACTACTGGGTGGCCGACGCGGCCTGGGCCGAGGCGTGAGCACCCCGGTGTGGCGGCCGTGGTCCCTGCGCGAGCTCGCCGGTCAACTCGCCGCCGGAACGACCACCCCCGCCGAAGCGCTCGCTCGCAGCCGTGCCCGCATCGCCGAGACCGAGTCCGATCTGCGCGCGTGGGTGACGCCGGACCCCGCACCCGATCTCGCCTCCGCCGCAGGTGCGCTCGGCGGCGTGCCGCTCGGCGTGAAGGACATCATCGACGTCGCCGGACTTCCGACCCGGTGCGGCTCGGAGTTGCGCGCGCAAGCCCCGCCCGCCGAGGCCGACGCGGCGATCGTCGCCGAATGGCGCCGGGCCGGCGCGGTGCCGATCGGCAAGACCGTCACCACCGAATTCGCCTTCTTCGCGCCCGGTCCCACCCGGAACCCGGCCGCGCCCGGTCACACCCCTGGCGGCTCGTCGAGCGGGTCCGCCGCCGCGGTCGCGTCCGGCCAGGTGCCGTTGGCGCTCGGATCCCAGACCGCGGGCTCGGTGACCCGGCCGGCGTCGTACTGCGGTGTCGCCTCCCTCGTGATGACCCGCGGCCGGTTCCCCGTGGAAGGGGTCACCGGGCTGAGCCCGAGCCTGGACAGCCACGGCGCGTACGCCGCGACCGCGTCCGATCTGGCGCTGGCCTGGTCGGCGCTCACCGGTGAACCGGACGGCGGGCTGCTCCCCGGCCGCCCGCCGCGCCTGCTGCTGTGGACCGCCGAGCCACTCGGCGTGGTCGGTCCCGAGATGGCGGCCGCGTTGTCCGGCGCCGCGCGGCGGCTTCGCGCCCGGGGTGCGGTGGTCGACGCCTTCCCGGCGGAAGCGCTGGTTGCCGAGGCGACCGCCGCGCACCCGGTGGTGATGGCTTACGAGGCGGCCCGGGAACGCGCCGCGGAACTGGCGCAGGCATCTCGGCTGAGCCGACCGCTGGCGCAGCTCCTCCAGACCGGAGCGACCACCCGGGACGGCGACTACCAGGCCGCACTCCAGACGGTGGCCGACGCGGGCGCCCAGGTGTCGGCCGTGCTTGGTTCGTACGACGCGGTGCTGGGTCCGGCCGCCCCGGGGATGGCACCCGCTGGTCTCGCAGCCACCGGTGACCCGGTGCTCAGCCGGGCCTGGCAGGCATTCGGACTGCCCGTGGTGGCGGTGCCGGGGCTGCGCAGCGCGACCCGGCTCCCCCTGGGCCTCCAGCTCGTCGGGCCCGCGCGGAACGAGTCCGCGCTCCTCGCGACCGGCTGCTGGGTCGAAGCCGCCCTGCGCCCGTGAGTCGGCCGCGAGGCCAGTCCCCGGCTCCGCGCATCGGGGGGTCCGCAATTTCCATTGAAATCGAACCTTCGATTTCAATGGAAATTGCGGAGGACGGAGTCCAGGCGAGGGCCGTGACTTCCGCAGGGCCGCCACCCGCACCGCCACGCGAAACGAGCCCGGAAACAGGCCTCAGACGGTGATCTGGTGCAGCAGGATGTCCCGCACCAGGGCGCCGAGCGTGTCCGCTTCGGTCTTGGCCTTGATCCGGGCGCGGTGGACGTCCACGGTCTTGACGCTGGTGCCCAGCCGGCGGGCGATGAGCTGGCTGGGCAACCCGTCGATGACCAGCCGAAGCACCTCTCGTTCGCGTTGCGTCAGCACGTCCAGCCGCCGGAGGACGTCACGACGGCAGGTGTGATCGGCGAACCGCCGTTTCGCCTCCAGCAGCTGTTTCTGCACGATCTCCAGCATCTTCTGCGGCTGGTAGGGCTTCTCCAGGAAATCGACCGCGCCCTGCGACATCGCCCGCACCGACATCGGGATGTCGCCGTGCGCCGAGCAGAAGATGACGGGCGCCGGATAGCCCAGCTGCAGCAGCCGCTCCTGCAGCTCGAAGCCGCTGACCCCGGGCATCCGGATGTCGACGATGACCACCGCCGATTCGTCCGGGTCGAACTCGGCCAGGAACGAGCTCGCGTCCGGGTAGCTCAGCGCCTGGATTCCCACGCTTTCGAGCAGGAAGATCAGCGACTGCCGCAGGTCCTCGTCGTCGTCGACGATGTGGACCACGGGGTCCGAGGCTGTCATGACCGCCACCGCCTCCCTTACGGTTTCATCAGCACCGATGTCGACGGGTAGTCGCTCGCCCAGCCGGGTGCCAGCGGCGCGACGAACACGTTCTCGGTGCGCGTACGGGTGATCTTCCAGGTCCCGGAGACCTTTCGGAAGGAGTTGTTCAGGCGGCTCGACCGCAGCAGGGCCTTCCCGTCGGAGAACAGCCACGGCTGCACGTGGATCCACTGGCCGGTCGCCTCGTGCCCGTCGACGTGGATCTGCTCCGAAGTCAGGTAGTGGGCGTTCAGCACCAACGCGGGGGCCCGCTCCTCGCTCCAGAACCGCTCGAAGTGCGCACGGATCGCCGAGGCGCCCTCGGCCCGCCCGAACTGGCCGTCGTAGTACTCGCCCACGCCTTCCCAGACCGCATCGTCGCTGTAGAGCTCCATGATCAGATCGATGCGGTGCGCGTCGTCGCGCACGCCGAACTCCGGGTTCGGCGTGTCGCACAGGAACATGTAGCGGGCCTGGAGGCGGCGAATCTCCGACTCGGCCTCCAGTTCCTCGATCCGCCGCGTCAAGGCGGCGACAGTGGCATCGCTGGTCATGAAACTCCCCACTCCCTGCGGTTCACATGATGATGACGGTATCGGCGAGAACTCCCTCGCAACCGAGTTGCCGGCCGCTGGACTCCCACCCCCGCCGCAGCAAGCTGCGTGGCCCCGCTATCCCTTCGGCCATGCGCGCCTCAGGTCGGTTGCCCGGTGGCCGCAGGAAGGTCCGCAGGGCTGCGACCGGTCAGAGCCTTCGTGCGCAGCGCGCCGAACGTGGCCCGGTCGCGGGCCGCCGTTTCACCCCGGGCAGGCGCGGCCAGGGCCACGACGACCGAGACGAGCAGGCTCAGCGGAACCGTCACCAGTGCGGGATTGCTGAACCCGAGGGGCGCGGACGGCCCGTGCACGGCCGGGCTGAGCAAGATGATCGCGACCGACGCCACGAGCCCGACGACCATGCCGGACAGCACCGCGCGGGCGGTCATCCGTCGCCAGTAGATGGTCAGCAACAACGCCGGCAGGTTCGCGCTGGCGGCGACGGCGAACGCCAGCGACGCGAGGAACGCCACGTTCTGCTTCTCCGCCGCCAGAGCGAGGACCACACCGGTCGCGGAGGTCGCGAGCGTCGCGATGCGCGCCGAGGTCAGCTGGCCGCGCGGGCTCACCGCACCCCGCTTGATCACCTGGGTGTAGAGGTCGTGCGCGATCGCCCCGGACGTGGCGATCACCAGGCCGGACAGCACGGCGAGGATGGTCACGAAGGAGACAGCGGCGACCAGTGCCAGCAGGAGGCCACCGCCCAACGTTTCGGCCAGCTGCGCCACCGCCAGGTTGCCCGCGGGGCTCTGCGCCGTGATCTCGTCCCGCCCGACGAGCTTGGCGGCGCCGTAGCCGATCACCGGGATCATCAGGTAGAAGACGGTGAACACCCAGATCGCCGTGATCGCCGACGACCGCGCGGCGCGGGCATCCGGCACGGTGAGGAACCGGATCATCACGTGCGGCAGCCCGAGCACCCCGAACACCAGGCCGAACACCTGGGACAGCTGGTCGAAACCGGCGAGGGCGGAACTGCGGTTCGGCGCGACCGCCGCGGCGCCGAAGGTGTCCAGCGCGTCCTGGAAGACCCCCAGCGGATTGCCGCCGTAGCGGACCAGGACGAGCACGAACAGCGCGACGGCGCAGCCCATCATGAGGGTGGTCTTCACGATCTGGATCCAGCTGGTGGCGAGCATGCCGCCGAGCATCGTGTACACGGTGGTGAGGCCACCGATGAGAAGCACGGCGACGGTGTAGTCCAGGCCGAACAGCAACCGCACGAGCAGGGCGGCTCCGACGAACTGCGACACGAGGTAGAGGGTGCTCACCACCACCGTGCTGGTGGCCATGACGGCCCGGACGTCCCTGCCGCCGAAGCGAGCGGCCAACACGTCGGCCAAGGTGAAACGCCCCAGGTTGCGCAGCGGTTCGGCGACCAGGAGCAGTGCGAGCACGTAAGCGACCGGGACGAACACCGCGAGGTAGAAGCCGTTGAACCCGGTGAGCGCGATCGCCCCGGTGACCCCGAGGAACGACGCCGCCGAGATGTAGTCGCCCGCGATGGCCACACCGTTCTGCCTGCCGGTGAGCTGGCCGCCGGCGACGAAGTGGTCGGCGGCCGACTTGCTTCGCCGCGCCGCGACGTAGGTGATGACCAGGGTGAGCACGACCAGGGCCGTGAAGATCGTGGCGGTGTAGATGTTCACGACCGGCCCTCCCGGACGAGCTCCACGGCCTGGTCGAGCCGCTGTGCCCGCGCGGCGTACCACGCGGCGACGGCGAGTGCGGCGGGGAACTGCGCGAAGGCGTAGATCCAGGCCCAGGTCAGTCCCCCGCCGGTCAAGCCGTCGAGCGCGCCGGTGAACTGACCGAGCACCGGCAGCGGGAAGAACACCACGCAGATCAACACGGACAACACGGCCACCAGTCGCATCCGGCGCCGGGCGAGGGTGTCCACCATGGACGGTTCCGGGACGGGCGAACTTGGTGCGGGGGAATGCGAGTGCTCCAACGGCATGGCCGCTCTCCTTCTGGTCGACCGCGGTCGCGCAGCTCCTTCGCGGATCCGCTGCGGATGCGCGGGTGACCGCGCACACCGCCAGCTCGATATCGGAACGCTACGGACCTGGTCGAAGGCGAACAATGCGCGTTTGCCCCCTGGCAGGTGAAGGATTCACGCTGGTCCCTGAAGAAATCCCCTACTCCTCCGCCGGTCCGCGCAGCACCGGCTTCCGCGCCCTGCCCCAATGCGTCATTGATGGATGCGGCTTATCAACATTCGCCCGCCGAGCCGTTTGCCCACGCTCGTTCCCCTTCCGACGCACGGGTTGCGTTGGCTCTACTGGAATTGCCCGCAACACGGCTGGTTACCGGATCATGGGCACATCGGCAGGATCAGCAGACCTTCTCCCATCGGATCACCGCCCTGCCCGCATCCACGCAGAAGCTGCTCGCGATAGCCGCCGCCGACGACTCCGACGACCCGGCCGTCGTGTTCGCCGCGGCCCGGCGACTCGGAGTGTCCATTTCGGACCTGGAGCCCGCCGAACGCGCACACCTGGCGCACTTCGCCGAAGGACGCGTGTCGTTCCGGCATCCGCTGGTGCGCGCCACCGCGTACCAGAGCCCTCGGTTGACTTCGAGCGAGGGCACCCATCGGCGAAAGCCGGGATCAGGTGATCTCCGGTTGAGGGTTTCCGGCGCATGTTCGTGGAGGATTCGTCGCAGAGTTTCCACCGGGCTTTCAAGGATATGATTCAGGGGCATGGCACAGAGCACGCACACCGTGTCCGGGGACTTCGACCTGACGATGGACGAGCTGCGCGTCGTCGCGCGTTACGTGGTCCGGCACGCAGAGGACGTCCTGCCGGTCTTTGAGCAAGCCGTTCCCGACGACCCGCGCCCCCGGGCGGCGATCGACGCGGCCTGGGCGTTCATCAACGGTGCGAACAGGACGAAATTGCAGCGCATCGCTTCCCTCGACGCTCATCGAGCCGCCCGGTCCGCACCGTCCGAAGCCGCGCGACTGGCCGCGCGATCCGCCGGCGACGCCGCATCGGCCGCATACCTGCACCCCATCGCCCAGGCCAGTCAGATCGGCCACATCCTGCGAGCCTCCGCGAGCGCTGCGCGCATCGGGGAGCTGGAGGCGGGCGGTGACCCCGCGATCGGGGATGCCCTGCTGGAACAGTCGCGGCAGCGTGCGACACCGGCGCTCATCGACGTGCTCCGCCGCTACCCGCCCGCGGCGATCGGCAGAAATCGCATCGCCCAGCTGATGAGCGCTCTGGATCGTTCCCTGCGCCAGGCGGCTGACCGGCCGCCAGGGCACACCGCTGGGAGTCGCGCCGATGCGCGCAGGAAGGAGCGCAAGGCATGATCCTCCCGAAGGTCCGGGACCCTCGCTTCGTGACGATCCGCCGGGGCGGGACTCTCACCGATGCGGATCACCATCTCCTCGCTCTATGGGCTGCCTCGTGCGCAGAGCACGTCCTCGACCTCTTCGAGTCGGCCCGGCCTGGGGACCCGCGACCGCGCGAGGCGATCGAGCACGCCCGGGCCTGGGTGCGCGGCGAGGTCAAGATGATGCAGGCTCGCGCGGCGGGCGGCCATGCGATGGGGGCAGCCAGAGACCTGCGCGGGGCCGCACGGCATGCCGCGTACGCCGCCGGTCAGGCCGGGGTCGTCGCCCACGTCGCCGCGCACGAGCTCGGCGCGGCCGCCTACGCGATCAAAGCTGCCCGTGCAGCGGCGCCAGAAGGCCTGAGCGAGGCCGCAGGGCGACTCGAGTGCCAGTGGCAGCGCGATCAGCTCCCGGAGTCGATCCGCGAGCTCGTACTCGATGACCAGAGGTTGCGCAACGACATCTGCTGGTCGGTGTTCGACTGTTGAAGCAAAACCTCGCACGGCCCCGATTGCGGGCCCGGTCGAAGTTGCCGCGCGACAGTTGCGGCCAGGCGAACCGACCGGGAGGCCTCGACCGGTGAGCGTGGTGCCGAGTTCCTTCGGCGACACCTTCGGCGTCGAGCAGGCGTCGCAGTTCGCGGAGAGCACCGCCCGGTCAAGATGAGCGAGGATGGATTCTGCGTCCTGACGGACTTGGCGGAAGCTCGAAGCCGGCCTCAATACCACCACCGTCGTGGGTAACGCAAATGTGCAATTTACCCCCGACAGGTCTAGCTTCCCCCAAGCGAGGATCTAAGTGACGTTCCATCCTCGCGGTACGTCCTGGGCTCCTCCCCCGTCCAGGACGTCAACAGGGCTCGACATGGTGAGTCCTGCGATTGTTCCGCTTGCGCTCCGTCGAGGGCGCAGGGGCGGTGGAACAACGCAACGAGCCGCACGCGCACCAACAAGTGCGCGGGCGGCTCGCCGCGGGTGAACTCCGCTGATCGTGGTTTCACCTCGGTCGCGGCGCAGCGGTCCGAAGTTGACCCGGCATGGTCACTGCCGTGAGGATCGCTGTTGCGGCGAGAATCGCCGCCCCCACCGCGATCGCCGTCGTGTATCCCTCGACCGTCGCGGCCATGTGGTCGACGGGTCCGTGGTCGTGGAGGTAGCCGGCGGTGGCGATGGCAGCAACGGTGTTGAGCAGCGCGGTGCCCATCGCACCACCGGGAGCCGATCAACCTCACCCCACCGGATCACGCACCCGAATAGTCCGAACAGGACTGTCCATCTAGGTCTGCCACCGGCGGGTGCGCCACATTGCTCGAACCAGGAGCGGCGGGACGCTTGATGACTCGGCCCCGAACCGGCGAGCGAGGAGGCGGTCGTCCCCTGCCGAAGAACGGCGGGAGACGACCGCCTCCGCTCAACCGCGGTTAGCCAGGCCCGTTCAGACCCCGGGCAGTCCCAGCTCCTGCAACACCTGCCCGGCTGCGCTCGGGATGGGTTCCACGATCTCGCAGGTGCGGGAGTCGGCGATCCGGCGGGCCGTCTCGCTGAGCGGCCCACCCGCGATGATCACCGCGTCGGCGCCGTCCGCCGCCGTGCACTGGTCGACCGCCGCGGCCAGTTCGGCGAACTGCCGCTCGGGGTCGGCCGCCAGCACGAGTGGCTCCGACTCGGTCAACCGGACCCCCGTGAACCCCTCGGACATCCCGTGTTCTGCGACCTGAGCGGCGAGGGAGTCCACCAGCAGGGGCGTGCTGGTGGCCATGCCGAACCGGCGTCCCGCTTGGCCCGCGGCGCGGATGGCGGCCTGGCCGATACCGACGACCGGCAGGTCGAGCTCCTCGTCGAGCCGACTGCGGCCCGGGTCCCCGATCGCGGCGACGATCACGGCGAGATACCGGCGCCCTTCCCCCTCGGCGGCATCCAGCGCCCGCATCACGGCATCACGAACGTGGCTCTCGGACTCCTTCAACGCCACCGGGTCGACGATCATCGACGGGCCGGCTGCCGCCGTGATCCCGTCCACGCCGAGCCCGCTGCCGCGCAGCGATCTCGCGGCGAGCGCGCGCATCATCTCGGTGGTGGCCCGGTTGGTGTTCGGATTGACCAGGAGTATCCGTGCGGTCTCAGGCGTGGACAATCTGCTCGTCCTCCTCCATCGGCTTGCCGAAGGTCTCCGGCGGGAACTGGACCGCGATGCCGAGAACCACGAACAGCGCGGCCAGCATCGCGAACATGCCGGTCAGGCCGCTGGCGTCGAAGACGAAGCCGGACACCAGGGGGAACAGGCCGCCGGACAGCGATCCCATCGCCAGGATGATCGAGGTTCCGATGCCCCGAACCCGGGTCGGGTAGAGCTCCGGGGCGAACAACCAGATCGTGGTGTTCAGGATGATCAACGCGAAGTTGAACAGGAAGCCGAAAACGAGCACCAGCACGATGCTGCTGGAGAACAGGGCGATCGACAGACCGGCCAGGCAGCCGAGGACGGCACCGCCGGTGAGCACCTTCTTGCGGGGCAGCCGGCTGGCGGCGAGTGCCGCGACGATCGCGCCGGCCAGCGAACCGGACTGCATCAGCAGGGTGAAGCCCAGGCTGGAGGTGAGGTCGTAGCCAGTGGCCACCAGGATCGTGGGCATCAGGGTCAGCATCGAGATCTGTGCGGCGTAGGACATGCACACGGCCACGGTGAGCAGCAACGTGCGGCGCAGCAGCCGGCCCCGCAGCACGGCGCGCCAGTCCGCGCGAGGCTGCTGCCCCGGCTCCTGCGCGCCGGTCTGGGTCAGGAACTGCTCCGGGTTCTCGATCGGCCCGCTCAGCCGGCCCCGGGCCAGCCGGTTGATCACGATGTTGGCTTCGTCGATCCGCCCGCTGGCGGCCAGGAACCGGGGAGTCTCCGGGACGTAGCGACGGAAGAACATGATCAGGATGGCCGGCAGGAACAGCAGGCCGAAGATCCAGCGCCACTTGTCCGGGCCATCGAAGACCGCGAACACCAGGATGCCGAAGAGCGGCGCCAGCATGTTCCCGAGACCGGCCGCGGTCACGTTGATCAGTCCGACCGCGGTGCCGCGGTGCCGGGCGGCGAAGAACTCCGCCATCATGATGACCGCCACCGAGATCTCACCGCCGAGCCCGAAACCGACGATGAAGCGGCCCGCCGCCAGCACCGCGTAGTTCGGCGCCAGGGCGCACAGCAACGAACCGCAGGCGAAGATGATCAGGTTGACCATCAGCATGGTCCGCCGGCCCAACCGGTCGATGATCACGCCCGTGACCAGCCGCCCCAGGGCGGTCGCGGTGAAGGTCATCGTGTTGAGGGAGCCGATCTCGGCCCCACCGAGTCCCCAGGACTCCTTCAACACCGGACCGGTGAGGCCGACCGCGTTCTGCTCCAGGGCGTCGAACCAGATGCCAAGGAGGACCATGACCAAGATCTGCTTGTGCGCACTGGTGACGCCGATTCGGTCGTAAGCGTTCTCGATCTGATCGGAGAACGTGACCTTGCCGTCGGGTGATCGTTGAGACCGGCCGGATGCCGTTTCCACAGCGCTACCTCCGATGCGTCGTCGCATGACGAGGGCCGTCCGCAGACAGCCGGCGACAGAATTGAGCCCAACGAATTCCGCAATCCGGAATAACCCTATTGAATCGCGGAAGGAGCTGAAGCGTAACCCACCAAGCACTCGTTCACCAGTACGAGCAGCGAGTGGAAAAGCGTCCGGCGCGCAGACTTCAGATCCCCGAAGTCCGGGCTCCGCGCCGGCGGCGCACTGCCGACGCCGAACCCACCGCGTCCGACACGGCCGCCCTCGGAACACCTACGGACGAGCGGGCAAGTGGACCCCCAAGGCATCGATCCTCAAACGGAACGAAGGCACGGCGCGGAACGACCTACGACCGATGCGAAGAACGCCTTGATACTTCCCGACTTCGAGAATGCGCCGTTGGCAAGCGCCAGAACCGAAATCTCGTCAATGCGGTTTCGACGGCTTCCGAGCCGGTCGGTGCGGCTTGTCCCCGCGGGAGCTACGCGCAGGTTTCAACCGCACGGTGACGATTCCGGGTTGCCAGATCTGCAGCGTCCGGCTCAGCCGCTGGGCGCGGGTTGCTCGTCCACCGCGCTACTTCGTGATTCGCCGCGACCGCCGCAGAAGTCCGAAGTGATCACCCGAAACGGCGAACGCCCCCGTGCGAACCTGGCGCCATGGCGCCGTCATATCCCCTGGCCGGGGTCGATCTGCCACACCGGCCGTTCGTGGCCGCATCGGCAGCCCGGGTACCGGCACTCGCCGCCGTGCTTGCGGTGCCCGCAGCTGCAGGGCCACTCCACCACGCTGGTGTAGTCGTTCGTCCAGTGCAGCCCGCACGGGCAGTCCACCCGGCCCACACCGTCGACCCTGGTGAACGGCACGTCCGCCATGCAGCCCTGCGTGCTGTGCTCGCTGCGCGCGTGCCCGCACTCCTCGCACGCCCGCCTGCCGTTGGCGTTGGACTCGCCCCAGCGCATTCCCGCTCCCCTCATCGGCCACTGGCAGCCACATCACAGCACACCGCGGCTGAGCGGCACGATGCTTTCCGCGACCGGGCTGCACGGAACACCACGAGCTCGGCGTGATCAGGCCTTCGCTCGGCGGAGGCGTTCCGCGGACTGGGCGCGGACGGCGTCACAACACACCGGCGCGTCGCCGTGCAGGGCCTCCCAGCGGGCGTTGTGCGCTGCCGGCCACAGGCTGGCCGCCCACGCGATCTCCTGCTCCTCCGCGGTGAACCGGCGCCCCTGGAGGTCCTGGTAAGCCGCCAGGAACGCGGCGGAGCTCTCGATCGGGGCCAGGGTCGGCGGCGAGGCATTGGCGAACGCCCCGGACGCCGCGCCCACCAGCGCCGCCTCCGGCTGCCACGCCAGGCTGTCCCAGTCGTGCACGGCCCACACGTGGCCGTCGCGCCAGCGGAGGTTCTGCGCTTCGAAATCGGCGTGGCCCAGCACGCACGGCAGGTCGGTGGCCAGCATCCGCTTGCGGGCCCGCTCGGCCGCGTCGACGACGTACGCGGGCACGGCGCTCTGATCTCGCTCATCGAGGAACTCGATCGCGGGCCACAGCCCGGAATCAGCGTGGTCCCAACGCACCCAGCGCGGGTTCGGCAGCGGCGGCGCGACGGTCACGGTGGCCAGCTCGGCCATCAGCCGGGTGAACACCGCCGCGTAGCGCACGGCGACGCCCTCCGAATCGCCGCGCAGCATTTCACCGCCGGGCCGGGAATCCTCGGCGTGAACGGCCAGCGCACCGATGCCGACCGCGGGCGTGAGCGGCCGGGCGCACGGAAATCCCCGTTCCGCCAACCGGGCCTGCGCGGCAACGCACGACGCGGCGCGGCCGTCGTCCTCCCGCGCCTTCACCACGACGTCACGCTCGCCGGCCAACCGCAGTCCGAACACCGCCGAGATCGACCGCACCTCGAACAGAACACCGACCGGCTCGTCGCCCAACTGGTCCACGCACCAGGCCGGCAACCAGTCCGGCAGATCACCCAACGACACGGTGCGGACTGTGCCACTTCCGCAATCGACGTTGTGGGAGGCTCACCCACCTACTCCGCGAGGAGTTCCGATGCCTCGATTCCCGGGCTGCGGCTCGCGGTCGGCATGCATCGGCGGAGCGGGATCTAGGGCACGTCGAATGCCAGTAGCACGTTGCCGTGGTCGCTGGGGTACATCGGGTAGTACCCGGCCTGGACGTAGAGCGTTCCGTTGGCGACGACCGCGCCACCGTTGCCGGAGACCGAGCCTCCGCGTCCGATCAACCCATTGGCACCGACGAAATCCCGGACGGTGTCGTACTCCCACAGCACTTCGCCCGTGCCTGCCTCGTACACCCGCATCTTGCCGTCGGTGCTGCCTTCGTAGACAAGTCCCGGGCTGGACGTTACGGCCGGCGTGTGCGCCAGCACGCACTGGTCGGGATACGCCGCCGCGCCGCCCCAATCGCAGCCGTTGGCCGGGTTGGGCGTTGTCCACACGACCTCTCCGGTGGCCGGGTCCAGGGCGTTCAGAGTGCCGGGTTCGGCGAAATAGGTTGCCAAGTAGAGGTTTTGACCATCGTAGCTGCTTCCCCACTGGATGCCGGTGGCCCCGCCGAGCGGCGAGGGGACCGACAACTGCCGCCGCCAGCGCACCTCACCGGTCTGCGCGTCGAAGGCGTGGTAGACGCCGCTCTTCTGGCCGACGCCCACCAGCATCCGCCCCTGCACCGGGAAGAGGTTCGGCGCCGCGCCCAGGTCGAAGTCCAGTGCCGTGTTGTCCTTCAGGCCGGGGCAGTAGCCCTCCGAATCGGGGACGTTGCACAGATCCCGCCAACTGTCCGCGTCGGTGACCTGCTGCTTCCACCTCAGTTCGCCGTCGAGGGCGTCCAATGCGAGCAGGGTGTCGAAGTCGCCGCCGTTCCCCGAGTAGTTCTGCCCGGTGCCCACGTACAGCGTGCCGGTCGTCTCGTCGATCACCGGCGAACCCCACACACCCGCCCCGGAGGGCTCGTAACGGGTCGCGCCGCTGGGCCAGGTTCCGACGGCCTGCGGTTCGGGAACGGTGTGGTAGCGCCACATCAGCGCCCCGGTCGCGGCGTCGAGCGAGTCGATGTGCCCGCGGAAGGTGCAGCACGGGTAGTCCGGGCCGACGCCGTGCTCGGCGCTGGCGGCACCGAGGTAGATCCGGCCCTGGTAGTACAGCGGCGAACCGGTGTGCCAACCGCGCGGGTGGTCTTCGGTGTCCACCGCCCAGATCAGCTTCCCGGTGTGCTGGTCCAGCGCGTACGCGTAGCCCCGGCTGTCGCCGAAGAAGACCTTGCCCTCGGCGACGGCCGGTCCGGTCGCCCCGTTGAACGCGACCCCGTCCACCGGCCCCGGGGCCACCGAGGTCAGGTCGAACCGCCACTTCAGCTGTCCGCTGCGGGCATCGACCGCGTAGAACTGCTGGTCCGGCCCGCCGAAGAACACATCATCGCCGACCACGGCGGGCTGGCTCTTCACCCACGCCTCGGTTTTCGGATACGCGAACGCCCACTTGAGCTTCAGCCCACCGACGGTGTCCGGCGTGATCCGGTGCTCCGCGCGGCTGAACCGCGACCCGGCGAGATCGCCCTGCCAGCTCGGCCAGTCTCCTCGACCGCTACCCGAATCCTCGCTCGCCGTGGCGCTCGCCGTGCTGCCGACGACCACGGCAGCGCACAACACGACCAGCCATCCGGGCGCCCGGCGCATAGGAACCACTCCCCTGGATCGCGATGCCCCGACAAGCCTGGCAGCAGCGCCGGATCGCGTCGATCCGCCGCAGGGACCTGGTCATCGGGCCGACGCCCCGCCAAGTGGCCGCAACCGTTGCGGGAAACGCCTTGGGGCGAGCGACTCTTGCAGGTCGTTTCAGAATGCCCTGACACCGGTGGCGGTTTCGCGCGAAATCAGCGCCCCAGGCGCACCCGCGAACCATGCTGAAGCGACCCTTATCCCGATGTGGCGGTCTTGACCTCGCGAACACCCGGCATTCCGCTGAAGACCTGGGGCAGCGCCGTTGTCGCGGCAGCATCGCGAGCCCGGATGAGGAGGTACGGCCAGGACGGCCGGTCTTCCGCCTGCACACGCTGCGGCTGAATGCGTTTGCCGAGCAACAGGTTCCGCTGCGGTTGTGCTCGGCGTACCTTGTTGACGTCACCACGATCGTGCTCGGGAAGCGACTAGGGGGCCAGGTGCGGGATCTGGTCGCCGCGCTATTCCGGTGGGCGTACGAGGTGTGGCCGTCGTACGGGCCCGCGGTCGTGCTGGCCTCGTTGGTGATCAGCGCCTTCCTCGTCCCCTTCGCCGTCCTCGAAGTGCGGTCGCAGTGGAAGGTGTTCGCGCGGCTCGGGGCTCATGCGGGTGACGATCCGAGTTCGATGCATCTGGTGCACGGCGAGCTGTTCAGGGGGCGGCACCTGCTGCTGCTCCTCGCGCGTCGAGCACTCCTGTTGGGCTCGGCGATTCTCGTCCTGGTGACCGTGCTGGGCTGGCAACAGCACCGAGGTGAGCTGACCTTCGCCGAGATCGACCTCGGGAAGAGCGTGTTCACGGTGGTGATGACCAGCTCCCGGGACTGGCCTGTCGTCACCCACTCGGTGATCCCCGCGATGTTCGTGCTCGCCTTCGCGGTAACGGGCGCCAAGCCGCTCGTCGGCTCGCGCGCGGTACGCCTCGTCGGCGCCGTGCTGATCGCGCTGCTCGTCCCGGGGGCCGTCGTGCTCTACCTCCTCACCGTGCTGCTCGTCACCAGCGGTGTGGTCAGGCTGATGGCCCGTGCCACCGCATTCACCCGGTCGATCGCCGCCCGCGAGAACCGAGTGCGCGCGACGGGGTGGGCCGCTTACCCCCTGCCCGCAGATCGTTGGCAGCCGGGAATCCTCGCGTTTTGGGGAGGCTGGCTGAGGTGTCTCGTGGGAGCGGCCGCAACGGTTGCAGCGGAGCTGTACGTGCTGACCGCTCTTCCCAGCGATCCACGAGATCTTGGCTTCGGGGTCGACCCTGCGCCTCTTCTCGTCGGTTCTCTGATCGGAGCCGCCGGGATGCTCGTGTTCGAGCGGGGCGAGAACCTCCGCTGGATGGGCCAGATCATGCTGTCCCGAATCAGCGCGTACCGGGACGAGCACGGGTTCCCCCAGCGCACGGAGAGCCTTGCTGCGCTGAACCGCGCCATGCCCCGGCATACGCGCCGAACGGGCATCGGGTTGATGGCCGCAGGTGGGCTGGGAGCCTGCGGCTTGGGCTGCGCCGGGATCGTGATCGGTCTGCGGTACACGTGGGAACTCGTTGCGGGCCAAGGGGCGTCGCCGTTGGTCTCCGTCTTCCCGTTGGTTCTCGGGATAGCGCTGATGGCGGGAGGCAACGGTCTGCTCCGCGTGGGCGGCCGGCACGTCCAGCGCATCATCTCCTCGCCGGAGGACCTGGTGGCGGGTTCGTACGCGCTGTACCTCCGATCGTTCGAGGACGACGCGAAGTTGGCTCGGCTGCACCGGATTCCCCGGCCGGGCTCGCTGGTGCGCGGCTTCTTCACAACCGGCGATCCGGAGGAGGAGCGGCTCGCCGACGCGCTCGCGTGGGCCGGGCTCCCGGTGAGCGTGGGACGGCCGGGAGAACGAGCACCGCACGTCGGAGTTCCGCGCATGTACCTGCCCTTCGACGGCTGGCAGGAGCCGGTGCGGGAGGTGATGCGAGGCGCGAGCCTCGTGGTCCTCGTACTCGGTCGCGGAGCGGGGACGCTGTGGGAACTGGGTGAGGCGATGCGGAGTCTGCCGCCCCAGCGGCTGCTGCTCCTCGTGACCATGCCGCAGCACGAGTACGACCGGTGCAGGGAGGTCGTGGCAGCCGGACTGCGGGAGCAGGCCGAGACGGTGCGACGGGAGACCGGCACCAGCTGGAAGCCGCCATCGCTGCCCGACTACGCCGGACGGCCGGTCGTCGCATCACGGATCCGGGGGCTCATCTACTTCACACCGGCGTGGGAGGCCGTCTTCGCGCCGCTCGAACGCCCTCCCCTCCTGGAGAACCAGCTCCTGGGGGCTCTCGACCGAAGCATGTGGCCCGTAGCGGTGCAGCTGACCGACTACGAGCGACGAACCGGCAAGAGGTACGGCTGAGGGTGCGGGCTCGACAAGGCTCAGGGCAAGCTCATCCCGGAGCCGCCCGATGCCAGACCGGACATCGCTGCTCCTCGTCGTCTTCGGTGAGCAGGAAGTCCGGTTTGCCCGCTCGCCATCCTGGGACGTTCATCGAGTTCAGGACGGAGATCAGCTTCTTCTCCTCGTAGATGCCGCCCCGCTGGGGCAACGGGGAGACGTCCGATCCGAGGAGGAGCATGGCTGGGAGTTCCGAGGCGCGCAGCCCCCTGGACGAACGATAGCGATCTTGCTCGTGCCGGGCTGGAGCCGAGCGCAGTCGGCCGGTGGGGTCGAGCGGCGTCGCCGTGTCCGCATCCTGGTACCTCCGGATCGTCGGGTCGGTCACCTGCTGGAAAATCGCCTCATGTTGTACGGGCGCGCGGTGGAGCAGGCCGCTATCGACGAGCTGACCAGCGCGGCTCGGGGCGGCACCGGCCGGGCTCTGGTCCTGCGCGGCGAGGCCGGCGCCGGGAAGTCGGCCTTGCTGGACTACGCGGCCGCTGCGCCGTTGCGCGTGCTCCGGGCCACCGGGGCCGAGCCGGAGGCCGATCTGGCCTTCGCCGCCCTGCACCAGCTGCTGCTTCCGGTGACCGATCTGCTGGGTGCCTTGCCCGAGCCGCAGCGCGATGCCGTCCGGGGCGCGCTGGGACTGGCGGCTCCGCCCGCGGAGGACGCACGGTTCCTCGTCTCCGCCGGAGTTCTCTCGCTGCTGGCCGAGGCCGCCGCCGACGGCGGCCTGCTCTGCCTCATCGACGACTTCCAGTGGTTCGACCGGGCGTCGGCCGACGCGATCCTCTTCGCGGTCCGGCGGCTGCACACCCACGGCGTGGCGGTGCTGATCGCCGTCCGCGACAGCGCTGGACCGATCGTGCGCGACATCCCCGAACTGCGCGTCGGCGGCCTCGACGAGGAGAGCTCCGGCGAGCTGCTCGCCGGGTGTTCCGCCGCTGTTCCCTCGGCGACCGTGGAAGAGCGCCTGGTCGCGTTGACCGGCGGCAATCCGCTGGCGCTTCGGGAGGTGGCCGGGGCGCTGACGCCCGACCAGCTCGCCGGGCGGGTGCCGCTCCCCGATCCGCTGCCGGTCGGCGCCGGGGTCGAGCTGTTCGGCAGCCAGGTGGCGGAACTGCCCGAGTCGACGCGGCTCGTGCTCCTGGTCGCGGCCGCCGAAGGTTCCGGCGAGCTCGGCTGGGTGCTAGGTGCGGCGGCCCGGCTCGGCAACGAGTCGACGGCCGCGCTGGAGGCGGCCGAGACCGCCGGGCTGATCACCGTCGAGGGCTCATCGGTCCGGTTCCGGCATCCGCTCGTCCGGTCCGCCGTGTACGCGGCGGCGACCTTCGCGCAGCGGCAGGCCGTGCACGCGGCGCTGGCGGAGGCGTTGGCGGAGGCCGGGGAGCTCGATCGGCAGGCTTGGCACCGGGCCACCGCGACGGCCGGGCGGGACGCGCAGGTCGCCGACCGGCTCGCCGAGGCAGGCGAAAGGGCAAGGGCGCGGGGCGGTTTCGCCGACGCGGCGGCCGCGCTGGCGCGGTCGGCGGAGCTCACGCCCGAACCTCCGGTGCGGGCCCGGCGGCTCACCGATGCGGCGACGGCGGCCTGGCTGGGCGGGCTGCCGGGGCGGGCGGAGAGCTGCCTGGCCGAAGCTCGCGAGCTGACCGACGACCCGCGCCTGCTCGCCGAACTCGCACAGCTGCACGGCCGTTTCGAGCTCAGCTCGGGCGATGCCGCCGCGGCGCAGCGCGTGTTCACCGAAGGCGCGCAGCGTGCCAAGGACGCTGATCCCGCCCGCGCTCTTCAGATGCTCGGCGATGCCGCCGAGGCCGCTGCCAACGTCGGTGACGTCGCCGCGACCGTGCAGATCGGCCGGTTCGCGGAGTCCTATCAGGACACCGATCCGTTCTTGCGGGCCATCCTCGTCGGCGTGGCGGCGATGCACACCGGCGACGCCGAGCGGGGCGTGCCGCTGCTGCGCGGCGCGCTCGCGGGCACCGATGGGCTCGGCCGTGCGGACCGGCTGTTGCGGGCCTCCGTCGCGGCCGGTGAGCTGGGCGAGATCGACAGCGCGGCCGAGTACATCATCCGCGCCGGGCAGGTGGCCCGCGTCTCCGGCATGACCGGGCAGCTGCCGGTGGTCCTGGAGTTCGTGGCCCGGGCCGAGCGCATCAGCGGCCGCTTCGCCCTCGGCGCCGCGATCTCCGAGGAAGGGCTCGCGCTCGCGCGCGACGCCGGGTACACCAACTCCACCGCCGGTCACCTGGCCAACCTCGCGGTTGTCGCGGCCGTCCGGGGCCGGGAAGCCGACTGCGAGCGCTACGCCCGGGAGGCCCTGGCCATCGCGATCCCGCACCGGGTCGGGCTGCAGGCGAGCGTCGCGGCCTACGCCTTGGGACTCCTCGACCTCGGTCTGGGGCGTTTCGCGGCGGCGCACGGCCGTTTCGAGTCGATGGCGGGCGCCGGGCCTGGGGCGGGGCATCCGGTCACGACCCTGCGCTCGACTCCTGACCGCGTCGAGGCCGCGATCGGTTGCGGCGAGCCGACTGCCGCACGCACCGCGCTGGAGGCGTACGAGCGCTGGATGGCGAACGCGCGCACTTCGGAGTCGCAGGCGCTGCTCGCCCGCTGCCGTGCGCTCGTCACCGAGGGCGCTGACGAGGGACTTCCGCTGTACGAGGAGGCGCTGCGCCTGCACGCGGGGGACGGCGGTTCGCCGTTCGAGGAGGCCCGGACCTCGCTCCTCTACGGGGAACGCCTGCGCCGCGCGCATCGGGGAGGCGATGCGCGCTTGCCGCTGCGCACCGCACTGGAGACCTTCCAGCGGCTCGGCGCCGAACCGTGGGCAGTTCGCGCGCATGGTGAGCTGCGCGCCGCCGGTGAGTCCGCTGCCCGGCACGAGTCCGACGCTCTGAGCACGCTCACCCCGCAGGAGCTGCGCATCGCGCGGTTGGTCGCGGACGGCGTGTCCAACAAGGAGGTGGCGGCCCGGCTCTTCCTGAGCCCGCGCACCGTCGAATACCACCTCTACAAGGTCTACCCGAAGCTCGGCGTCGCCTCCCGCACGGAGCTATCGCGCCTGGTCAACGCCGCCCGGTGAGCCGATCCCGGTACTGGCCGGCACGTGCCCAGTGGTCCTACGGATGGCACCGGTGGCGCGCTGGACCAAGCTTCTCCTCACCGAGAACGCGAAGGAGCTGCGCATGACCGAACGCATGATCACCAACGGGAACGTCGAGCTGTGGACCGAGGAGTTCGGCGATCCGGGCCACCCGCCGGTGCTGCTGGTGATGGGCTCGATGTCGCAGGGCGTGCTCTGGCCGGACGGGCTCGTCGGCCGGCTCACCGCGGCGGGGCGCCGGGTCATCCGGTACGACCACCGCGACACCGGGAAGTCCAGCGCCATCGACTTCGAGGCCGATCCCTACACCTGGGCCGACATCAAGGACGACGTCCTGGCGGTGCTCGACGCGTACGGGATCGACCGGGCGCACATCGTCGGTCATTCCGCCGGCGGACTGCTCGGCCAGTGGATCGCGGCCGAGCGGCCGGAGCGGGTGCTGTCCCTCACCGTGATCGGGTCCTCGCCGCTCGGCCGCGGGGAAGGCGTCACGCTGGTGCGCGCCCTGATGGGCGAGGACCCGCAACCGGGCGAGCTCCCCCGTCCCACCCGGGAGTTCGTCGAGCACTTCGGCAAGGCCGCGGTGAACCCGCCCGCGCCCGACCGGCGGTCGCAGATCGACTTCGCGATCGAGACCGCGCGGGTGCTGCACGGCCCGGCGATCCCGTTCGACGAGGACGAGCAGCGGCGGTTGGAGGAGCGCATCTTCGACCGGGACCGCGATCCCGCGACGGTCGCCAACCACCGGCACGCCGCGATGACCGATTCCGCCTTCGAACCGGTCGGTGTGCTCGCCCGGATCGAGGCCCCGACGCTGGTCATCGAGGGCACCCACGAACCGGTGAAGCCGGGCCACGGCGCGCTGATCGCCGAGGAGATCCCGGGCGCCGAGCTGCTGCTGGTCGAGGGCATGGGCCACACGTTGCCGTCGCGGGTGCACGAATCCCTCGCCCGGGCGATCCTCGCGCACACCTCCTGATCGCGACGCGTGGCGGCTCGAATCCGCCAGCTGGGAACGATTTTCATGCTCTCGGATGATTGAAGCGGGGCGGGTGGTGCTCAAGGATGAGTACCACCCGACCTCTCCTGCCCGATCCGGGCAAGAACGCAAAAAACAATCGCAATCGCCGTAGTGCGTTAGGAGAATTCCCAGATGTCCACGGGAGAATTGCCCCGGGTGCCCGGGGTCGTTCAGCAATCATCGTTCGACGTGGGCATGCGGCTGGTGCAGCGGCACGGCGAACTCGAAGGCCGGCCGGCGGAGTTCGACCTGATCGGGCTCCGGTGGGATCTTCTGCCGGGGGTCTTCGCGCCGATCCACACCGCGTCCACCGAGCTGTTCGCCCGATGGCTACCTTACCCGAACGACGGCAGCTTCCTCGAAATAGGTTGTGGCACAGGGGTGGTCGCGGTGAACGCGGCCTTGCGCGGCTGCTCCTCGGTGTCCGCAGTGGACATCGTCCCGGCGGCGGTGCGCAACACCGAGCTGAACGCCGCCCGCCACGGAGTGGCGGACCGGGTCCGGGTGCTCGGCGGCGACATCTTCGACGCCTTGGACCCCGACGAGCGCTTCGACGTGGTGTTCTGGAACTCCAATGTGGTCCCGGCACCGGCGGATTTCGACTACACCATTCCCACGCAGCGGGCGATCTTCGACGCCGGCTACGCCGCGCACGACCGCTACCTCCGGGAAGGACTGGCGCGGCTGACCGAGAAAGGGCGGCTTTTCCTGGGCTTCAACAGCCTCGGTGACATCGCCCGGCTGCGAGCCCTCGCGTCGCTGATGGGCCTGCGCGCCACCGAGATGCAGCGGGCGACGAACCGGGCCGGGAACGCCCCGGTCACCTTCCAGCTCCTGGAGATCACCGCCGCGAACGGGCTATGACCGCGCCGCCGCGGCTTCGCGCAGCGCGGCGCGGTCGAGCTTGCCCATCCCGATCAACGGCATCGCGTCGACGAGCTCCAGCCGCTCCGGCATCTTGTACCGGGCCACCCCGCGGGATTCCAGGTGCAGGCGCACCTCCCGCAGTTCCGGGACCACGTCGCCGGCCGGCACCACGTAGAGGCACACGATCTCGCCGTGCATCGGGTGCGGGCCGGCGACGGCCGCGACCTCGGCGACGTTGTCCAGCTCCCGGACGAGCTGTTCCAGCTCCTCGGCGCAGATCTTCTCGCCGCCGCGGTTGATCACGTTCTTGATCCGCCCGACGACTTGGAGATCACCGCTCGGAAGCTGCCGGACGAGGTCGCCGGTCCGGTAGAAACCGTCTGCGGTGAAAGCGTTTTCGGTGGCCGCCGCGTCCCGGTAGTAGCCGCCGATCGTCGCCGGGCCTCGCGTCAGCAGCTGCCCGGGCTGCCCGGGCGGAACGGGTGCGCCCCCGTCGTCGACGACCAGCACCTCCTCTGCGGCCGAGACCGGCCGCCCCTGCGTGGATGACACCACGTCCGCCGGATCGTCGAGCCTGGTCGCGTTGATCAAGCCTTCCGTCATGCCGTAGACCTGCTGCACGACGGGCCCCAGCACCGAACGCGCCCGCTCCGCCGCATCGGGTTCCAGCTTGGCGCCCCCGATCTGGGCCGCGACGAGACTTGAGGTGTCGAAGCGCTCCCCGTCGAGCACCGCCAACCACTGACCGAGCAACCCCGGCACCGCGGCGAAATGGGTCACCCGCTCCTGCTCGATCAGGCGCAGCGCACGGCGCGGGTGCTCCGCGCTGTCGAGCACGACCGTCCCGCCGGCGGTGAGGACGCCCAGAATTCCCGGGCAGGACAAGGCGAACCCGTGCGCGACGGGCATGACCGCGAGGTACACGGTGCTCGCGTCGATCCGGGTCACCGCCGAGGTGGTCCGGATGATGTGGCCGAGGGACTCGTGCGTGCGGGCGATCACCTTGGGCGGCCCGGAAGTCCCGCTGGAGAGCAGCAGCACAGCCGCGTGCTGCTGCCGTGGCCGGTCGATGGGTGCCGCGTCGCAGCCGGAAGCGCTTGGGCTGCACAGATCGGACAGGTCGACGATGTCGCTTCCGGACGGCGGTTCTTCGCCCGTGAGCAGCAGCATCTCGAGGTTCGGGTGCCGAGGGCGGAGTTCTCGGACCATCGCGAGGTGGTCGAACCGCCGCGTCCGGTGCGGCAGGGCCATTGCGCGGCTGCCGGTCAACTTCTGGATGCGCTCGACCTCGTACGACCGCAGCGTCGGGAGGAGGAGCATCGGCAGCGCGCCGATCCGCAGCAGGGCGAGCAGGAGTACGACGAACTCGATGCCGTTGGGCAGTTGCACCGCAACCGTGTCGCCGCGCCGCAAACCTCGCACCGAGAGCCCTCCGGCCGCGCGATCGACGGAGGCTGCCAGCTCCCCGTAGGTCATCCGCCGGTCGCCGGACACCAGCGCGCACTTGTGCGGAAGGCCTTTCCCATGGCGCAGAGCGAGTTCGTGCACGGTCTCGGGCCGCCACCACCCGGCCTCGCGATAGCTGCGTGCGCGTTCTTCCGGAATGCCGGGCACTTCAACGCCCTTCGATGAGGACGTCGAGGTCGGACACGGAGAAGTCCGTCGCGCTCCACAGGTCGATCCGCACGCCGAACCGGCGCTCCAGCTCCAGTTCGAGCGCGGTGATCTCGGTGGAGTCGAGGCCCAGATCCGCTTGCAGTCGCGTGTCCGCCTGGATCTCCTCGTCCGCCACGCCGAGTCCCTGCAGGATTTCGTGCAGGGCAGCCTCGTTCCGCATGTCCAACTCCTGTTCCGAAGGGTTTCCGCTCACCTGTCCGGTCCGACCCGCGCCGCGATGTCGGCCAGCAGCGCGATCTCCCGCTCGACGGCGTCCGCCAGCGACCGGGCGTCGCCGGGGCGGGTGTTGCTGAGCACGCTGAGGCTCAGGGAGTCGGCGAAGCCCACGAGGGAAACGCTGATCGCCCCCGGCGCGGGAATGTCCGGCATCGCGACCACGCGTCGCAGGGGCGCTCCGCCGAGGGCCCAAGCGCCAGGTGTCCACCGGAGCGTGGTGCATTGCACCGACGCGAAGTTGGCCGAGGTGAGGAGCGCGGTGGCGGCGCGGAGCGCCCAGGGCCCGAGGGTCAGCGCGGCGTCGAGCAGCCGCGCGGCCCCGTCCACGGAGTCCGCGCGACCGAGCACTCCCCGGCACGCTGCCAGGCGCACTTCCGGGCGGTCCTCCGCGACGGGCAGCGGGACGCGCACGCCCGTGAGGATGTTGCCGAGTTCCTGCGCGTTCTGCCCGGTTCGGCGGTTCTTGGGCACCACGGCGTACAACTCGCCCGGCTTGCCCGGCCAGTTGTACGGCCGGCCGAACACGCTGCGGACGGCACCGGTCGCGCCGGCGAGCAGGACTTCCGTCGGGGTCACGCCTTCGCCTGGCAGCGCACTGCGAACGGCTCGCAGTTGTCCCGCATCGACCGACGCGCAGGCCAGCTCCGGTTCGGCATCGGCGGCGGGCAGGCTTCGCCCGCCGACCAGCACGTTGCGCAAGGTGGTCATCGCGGTTCGCCGGAAGGACGGCGATTCGGGCGGGGCGCCGGTTCTGGCCCGAGCGCGGGGCGCGGGGCCGTCCAGCAGGTGGCAGAAGAGGATCTTGCAGGATTCCATGTCGAGCACCGCGTGGTGCGCGATCAGGACCAGGGCGAATCCGTCGCCCGACGGCCGGCGCACCAGGTGCAGCCGCCAGGGCGGGATGTCCCGCGGCAGCGGCTGGACCACGAGGGAGCCGAGGAGGGCTTCGAGTTCCAGGTCGTCACCTTCGACGACCTGCTGCCGCGGGTCGAACCTGTCGAGCGCGGTCCAGCGCCGGCGTCGCAGGCGGCTCTCCTGGGCGGGAAGCACCCGGCGCAGCCGGGAGAACGGGCCCCAGCGCTCGGCCACTCGCTCTCGCAGCTCGGTCATGTCCGGGGGCTCGCCGGAGAAGAGCGCGGCCACTCCGGCGGGTTCGACGCCGCCGGCCAGGAGTTCTTCGGTAGCTGACAAGAAGTCGTCCATGCTGCCCTTTTCTCGATTTCCGCCGGATCCATGTGTATCCAGGCGGTAATCGAGCAGCAACCTGATTCGCCGAACAAGCCTCCATCGAGTAACACCCGGCAGGCCGGCAACAATTGAGCGTTTTTCATCCTGATCCGCCCGCAGCCGCGGGCCGCAAAGGTGAAACGTCGATGAGGTGTCGCATGCGCCGCAGGCGCATAGCCCACCTACGACGCTTGCACCGCCGCGGGTTCTCAGCGTTCGCCTGGCGAGGACGGCCCTGACGCCGTGTATTGGGCATACATCAGTCAGGGCACCCACAGCCAGGCGGGCGCTGAGGTTCCGCCACCCGCACCGCCACGCAAAACGAGGATGGAAAAACCTCATTGCAAAACCGACTCATATTTGCCGATCTCCGGCGATGCGATCTCCGCCTCGCGGCGGAATTGCGGGCCGGCGCACCGATTTCCGGCACGCGGCCCGGCAATCCTCGATCACTCCCCGGCCGAGAACCGGTTCGTCACGGACGGTTCGAACGGTGCTCCGCGACGGCCCGTTCGACGTCCTCCGCCAGCAGGTAGTGGTTCAGCGCGATGGCGGCGGTCGTGCCCGCGCCGGCGGCGTTGAGCAGTTGGGCCGGGTTGTCGATGACGTTGCCCGCCGCCCACACCCCCGGCACGCTCGTGCGCCCGGAGGGATCGACGGAGACCCAGCCGTTCTCCCCCAGCTCGCAGCCCAAGCCCTTCAGCAACCCGTCCTGCGGCACGAACCGGGGACCGACGAACACCACCGCCCGCGGCACGACCTCGCCATCGGCCAGCTCCACGCCCCACACGCCGTTGTCGTCGGCGAGAACACCCGCCACGTCACCCTCCACGACCCGCACGCCACGGGCCGCCAACCGCTCGCGTTCCTCGTCCGCCAGGACGATCCGGTTCGGGAAGAACACCACGTCGGACGACCACTGCCGCACCAATTGCGCCTGGTGCACGGTGAACGGCCGGTTCTCGCCGCCGACGACTCCCAGCGGCAGATCCCGCACCTCGTAACCGTGGCAGTACGGACAATGCAGCACGTCGTGGCCCCACCGCTCGCGAAGCCCCGGGATGTCGGGCAGTTCGTCCCGCAGGCCGGTGGCCATCAGGACCGCCCGGGTCGTCAGTTCCCGCCCGTCGGAGGTGCGCACCACGAATCCGCGCTCCGCACCGCGTTCGACGCCCTGCACCTGGTCGCCGATGACTTCTCCCCCGTAGCGCGCCACCTCGTCGCGGCCGACCGAGTACAGCTCCGCCGCGGCCATGCCGTCCCGCGACAGGAACCCGTGCAGGTGATCGGCCGGTGCATTGCGGGGCTCACCGCCATCGACGACGGCCACCCGCCGACGGGACCGCGCGAGCACCATCCCACCGGTCAAACCGGCCGCGCCGCCCCCGATCACCACTACGTCGTAATCCATCGCGTCCATCGAACCCACCTCCGCAGCCGCGCCTGCGCCGTCCCGGCCAGGCCGGCAGCTCCATCTCTTCGATTCCGGAATTCCGCGTCGTGGCAGGGATTGGAGATCTCGTCTCCGCCGCATCGCGCGCAAGCGCCTTCCGCCCCTGTTCTCCGGGCAGGACAAGGACGTTCCGCACGACGGTGGTGACGATGATTCCGCTGGTCAGTTCCGCGAACGGCGCTCGTCGCTCTCCCCAGCACTTCCCAGGCCATGTCGCCGCAACCCCACACCGACACGGTTGAGCACCGTTGACGACAGCAGTCGGATTCGGCCGGGGCCCGGACTAGCGGGCTCAAGAATCCCCAGGTGCGCTTTCCGGCCTATCCCGCCCTCACCGGCGGTTCGCACCCTAACAAACCGCGATCACGCTCCGCGTTCGCCCCACCACCGAAAGTCTCATGGTCGACACCGGGCCGGAAACCTACACTCCGGAGGATCGGGGCGAACCGCGCGGGCGGTGCCGATTTGAGGTGTCCGATGCGAAATCCGGGAAAGATCTGGCTCGTCGGGGTGCTGGCGTCGACCGCGGTCTCCTGCTCGCAACCCGCGCCGGTCGACGAGCGGTCCGCCATCGACTTCCACCGGTGGCGTTCCGCGGCGGACTTCCAGTCCGGCAACGCCGAAGGCATCCGCGGCGACGGGGCGGGCATCCGCATCGATCAGCCGATCGGCAGCGTCGGGCATCCCGCCGCCGAAGGGGGCACGACGCGCGAGTACGAGTACGCGCGGTGGACGTCCCCGCCGCACCGCATCGGCTTCGCGGCGACCCAACTGGTCGCGTCCTGGAACGCGGCCACCCCGCCCGGGACCTGGCTGCAGGTGGAGATGCGGGGCCGGACCGGCACGGGCGCGCAAACCGGCTGGTACGTGCTGGGCCGGTGGGCGTCCGGCGATGCCGACATCCACCGCACGAGCGTCGACGGCCAGTCCGACGCCGACGGCACCGTCAACGTCGACACCTTCACCGCCGGCCCTGGGACGACGCTGTCCGAGTACCAGCTCCGCGCCACGCTGTACCGCGCTACCGGCTCTCCGGCCTCGCCGGAGCTGTCGATGGTCGGCGCGATGGCGTCGGCGGTCCCGGACCGGTTCGAGGTACCCACCTCCGGGCCCGGCGGCGCCTGGGGCGTCGAACTCCCGGTGCCGCGCTATTCCCAGAACATCCACAGTGGACACTATCCGCAGTACGGCGGTGGCGGCGAGGCGTGGTGCAGCCCCACGTCGACGGAGATGGTCATCGAGTACTGGGGAAGGCGACCGTCCGCGCAGGAACTGGCCTGGGTCGATCCGCAGCACCCCGATCCCGCCGTCGAGCACGCCGCGCGCCACACCTACGACTACGCCTACGACGGCACCGGGAACTGGCCGTTCAACACCGCGTACGCGGCCACCTACGGGCTGGAGGCGCACATCACCCGGCTGCCCTCGCTGGCCGACGCGGAACGGTACATCCGCAACGGCATTCCCGTGATCACGTCGCAATCCTTCCGCGCCGACGAGCTCGACGGCGCCGGCTACGACACCGACGGCCACATCATGGTCATCGTCGGGTTCACCGCCGACGGGGACGTCATCGCCAACGATCCCGCCTCCTCCGACAACTCGGCGGTCCGCACGATCTACCCCCGCGCCCAGTTCGAGAACGTCTGGCAACGCACGAAACGCCGCGACGCCGCCGGCAAGGTCGCCGACGCCCCCGGCGGCATCGCCTACATCATCGCCCCGCCCGGCCACGCCCCCGCGGGATGACGCTCCGGTGCCGCGCTCGGCCGGCGGCCAGTGCCCTTCAGCGAGGGCCACGCCGATGAAATTGGCCGTCAGCACCGCGTTGCTCGAGCCCGCGCGTGGTGGCCGGACCTACTCGGCGGCGGGCGATCAGCACGTGCAGGCTCAGGAAGATCCTGAGGTTCACCAGTCGCCTTCGCGCGCGTACGGGCGGCTCCACAACGCGACCTGCAGCGTCACTGCCTTGAACCAGGCCTGGTACATGCGTTCGACGTCTTCTTCGCCGTGCCCCTTCGCGCTCAAGAACGGCCGGATCGTTGCCGTGATCGGGTAGATGAAGGCGATGATGTAGTGAAGCGGCACCCGGTCGACCGCATCGACGTGGTCGGTCTGGTCCTTCTTCGCCGGGGTGTGGCGCAGCGCGATCTCTTGCTGGTAGTCGAGCCAGACGCCGTCGTACGGGCGCCTGCAGGTGTCGAGGATCCACTGCTCGAACCGCGCGCGGACCCGCTCCAGGTACTCCGAGTCCGGCGCGCCGCCGGGAGGCCCGAAGTAGGCGACCAGGTGCGGATGCGCGGCGACGTAGTCGTACCAGGTGGCCACGACGTCGCCGACCTGGTCGGCGAGGACGTCACCGGCCATGCGCAGCGCCTCGTCGTCCGAGTCGGTCCACAACAGCGTCTCCTTCAGCGCGTCCAGCTCGGCGATCGTGACCGGCGAGTGCTCGACCTGCGGCTCGCCGTAGGTGTAGCCGGGAATGCGGTGCGCGGTGCCCATCGGATGCTCCCTGTCGTCGACAACCCATCGCCCTGGGAGTACCCGGATCCCAGCGCCCTATCGCCGCGCCGAAGCCGGAGATCTACGCGGCAAGCGCACTTCGAACTCCACAATGGACGATGTCGTCGTCCGGGAACCGCACACACGGTCGAAGACCGCCCACTCCGGATCTCGCGGGGTTCGAGCCGCCGAAGTCCGGCACGGCCTGGCCCCGAGGTCGTGAGTGCTTTGGTCTGCTGTAGAGCTCCAAACCGCTCACGACCTTCTGCCCGCGGAAACGTTTGCGCTCCTCGACCGGCAGTTCGAGTCCGCTCGACTTTCGGGGTGTCGTCGGGCGTGGTGGACTGGGTGTTGCGCAGCGGTGGCAGGAGGCGCTTTCCGTCATGGCCTCGACATTCCTCTTCGTCGCCGGGGCGGTGCTGTTGATCTGCAGCGCCGAGAAGCTCATCGGGTACCTCGCCGGCGCCGCTTCCCTGCTCAGCATCTCGGTGTTCTTCCTCGCCGTCGTCTTCACCGGCATCGAGTTCGACGACATCGTCCTCGGCGTCGCGCTGAACCTCGAAGACCTCGAAGAGGTGTCGCTCGGGCTCGTGCTCGGGACCGCGATCTCGTTCACCGGAATCGTGCTCGCGCTCGCCGCGATCATCACTCCCGCCGCAGTGCGCGTCCCCCTCGACTACCTCGCCATCTTCGCGGCCGCGCCGCTGGTGCTGGCCGCGTTCGCGCTGACCGCGCCGCTCACGGCCGTCCAGGGAGTGCTGCTGCTCGGGCTCTTCGCGCTGTTCCTCGGCTACATCCTCGTGCAGGAATTCCGGCGGGAAACACCGACGTTCCGCAACACCGAGGTGTGCGGCGAAACGGCGGAGGGAAACGCCCGGCCGAGCGGGGAATCCTTCTCCGCCGAGATCCCGTTCGCCGCGGCCCGCGAACGGCCCGGCTGGGCCAACCTCGGGCTGGCGGTGCTCGCTCTCGCCGGGCTCGTCGTCGGCGCCGCGGCGATGAGCACCGGTACCAAGGACATCCTCCAGGACTACGGGATCGCGGGCACCGTGTTCGGCGCGACCATCGTCACTTTCGTGCTGACCATCGAGGACGTCTTCCTCACCGTGGAGCCGATCCGCAAGGGCGTGCCGGCGATCGGGATCGGGAACGTCATCGGGAGCCTCGTCTTCTCGGTCACGGCGAAGCTCGGCGTCATCGTGCTCTCGGGCGGCAGCATCACGGTCGGCCCGGACGTGCTCCGGTGGCACCTGCCGGTACTCGTCGCCATGACCGTCCTCGCCGCGTACTTCCTGCACACCGGCCGGTTGAAGCGGTGGCACGGTTTCGCGCTGCTCGGTTGCTACGCCGCCTACTGGGCCGTCAGCTTCGCCGTGTTCGGCGGCATTCCGGTCGAGTCGTGACGGTCAGTCCGGGTAGGCGTGGTCGATGGCGTCGAGGATGCTCCAGAGCACGTCGCACTTGAACGAAAGCGCCGCCACGGCGCGCGCCTGCTCGTCGGCGGACCGGCAGCGTTCGACCACCACCCGCAGGGCGTGCTCGGCGTCGCGAGGGGCCTGGGTCAGGCGGTCGCGGAAGTAGCCGAGGCCGTCGCGGTCGATCCAGGGGTAGCAGCGCTCGAACGCGGCGAGGCGCTCGGACATCAGATCGGGCGCGAAGAGCTCGGTCAGTGAGGACGCCACCGCCTCGGTCCACGGCCGCGTGCGGGCGAAGGTGACGTACGCGTCCACCGCGAACCGCACCCCGGGGACGAGATGACGCTCGGATCGCACCTCCTCGCGGCTCAGCCCCACCGCCTCGGCCAGGCGCAGCCACGCCTCGATGCCGCCTTCCCCGCCCGCCGTGCCGTCGTGGTCGAGGATGCGCCGGACCCAGCGGCGCCGGACCTCGCGGTCAGGGCAGTTGGCGAGGATGGCGGCGTCCTTGCGGGGAATGTTCTCCTGGTAGTAGAAGCGGTTCGCCACCCATCCCCGGATCTGCTGCCGCCCCAGCAGACCCGCGTTCATCCTGATGTGGAACGGGTGCTGGTCGTGGTAGCGCTGCGCCTGGGCGCGCAGCGCGGCGGTGAAGCCGTCGACGTCAGCGGTCACGGCGTTACCACTCCGGGCAGCTTGGTCGTGTCTTAGAAGCGGCGGTAGCCGCTTGCGGTGCGGGACTCAACTCGCACCGCCGCGGGTCCTCAGATGTCTCCTCGCGAGGACAGCCCCGACGTGGTGAATTGGCATTCATGATGTCGGGGATCCCACAGCGAGGGGGCAGCGGTAATTCCCGCAGGGGGGCCGCTACCCGCACCGCTACGCAAAACAATTTCGAAACACTCTCCCTAGTCCTGCGGCAGTGCGAAGGCGAAGAGGGCGTCGCCGTGCGGAGCTCCCAGCATCCCCGGCAGGAATCCCTCGACCCACGCGCCCCAGCCGACCGGCACCGCGACGAACTGCCTGCCGTCGACGCTGTAGGTCGTCGGGTTGCTGTGGTGGCCGCTGCCCGTCTGGAACTGCCACAGCAGCTCGCCACTGCGCGCGTCGAACGCGTTGAACTCCCCGGTCGGTTCCCCGGCGAACACCACGTCACCGGCGGTGGCCAGCACGGATCCGCACATGGGCACCTCGTTGCGCCAGCGCCACGCCTCCCGGCCGGTGGCCGGGTCGAAGGCCGACACCGAGCCCGCCATGTCACCGGAATCCACCGTGACGCTCGCGCCCCAGTAGGGGATGCTCTCCTTGAACTCCCTGCGCCGCCGCGTGACCAGGGCTCCGACGTCCTGCACCGGCACGTAGAACAGCCCCGTCCGCGGGCTGTAGGCCGCGTGCGTCCATTCCTTGCCGCCGGCCGGTCCCGGCCAGAAGCGGACCTCCACCCCCTCCTCGTCCGGGTAGATCTTGGGGGTCACCTTGCCGTCGGGTTCGATCTCGCCCCAGGTGATCCGATCCACGAACGGCGCCACCCGGACCAGTTCGCCGTTCGTGCGGTCGAGGACGAAGAAGTACCCGTTCTTGTCGAAGTGGGCCATCAGCTTCCGGTCGTCCAGCTCGAACAGGATGTGCTCCATCGTGCTGTCGTAGTCCCACAGGTCGTGCGGGTTGTACTGGTAGTGCCAGCGGATTTCGCCGTTGTCCGGGTTCACCGCGATGACGCTGTCGGTGTAGAGGTTGTCGCCCTCGCGGACGGCACCGTCGAAGTCCGGCGCCGGGTTGCCGGTACCCCAGTACATGAGGTTCAGCTCCGGGTCGTAGCTGCCGGTGACCCAGCAGTTCCCGCCGCCGCGCGTCCAGGCCGGGCCGTCCGGCCAGGTCTCGGAGCCCGGCTCGCCCGGTTTCGGCACCGTGTAGGTCCGCCAGACGTGCCGCCCGGTCTCCAGCTCGAAGGCGTCGATGTGGCCGCGCACGCCGAACTCGCCGCCGGAGCTGCCGACGACGACCAGGTCCTTCACCACCAGCGGGGCGAGCGTCGCGCTCTCCCCCGCCCGCACGTCGCCGTACGTCGCGTCCCAGACGCACCTGCCGTTGGTGGCGTCGAGCGCGAGCAGGTGGGCGTTCGGGGTCACCAAGAAGACCTTCCCCTTCGCGACCGCGACCCCGCGGTTCACGTTGCCGCAGCACAGCGACGTGTCGTACGGGACCTCGTGCTTGTACCGCCACAGCTCCTCCCCGGTCCGGGCGTCCAGCGCCCAGGCCCAGCCGTCCCAGCCGGAGACGAACATGACACCGTCCACGACGATCGGGGCGGCCTCGAAGGAGTAGGTCGACGCGCCCGCGTGCATCCCGGCGGAGCCGGACTGGAACACCCAGGCCGGCACGAGGCGCCGGACGTTCTCCGCGTTGATCTGGTCCAGCGGGCTGTACCGCTGGCCGTCGTAGGCGCCGTAGTAGGTGATCCAGTTCTGCGGCTCCGAGCGGGCCTCGAGAATGCGTTCGTACGTGACGTTCTGGACCACCGGCGGCGCAGTCCCGGCCAGGCCGCTCAGCGACGCCTGGCTCACGGCATGCCCTGCCTGCACGTATTCCGCCATCACCCGCTCCTTCCTAGGGTCGTGGCTGGGCCGGGCGGTCGAGGCGGGCGTGCTCCGGAACGTCGCCGAGAACGGCGATCACGCCGACCAGGCCGCGGCCTTCGTCGTTGCCGATGGGGGACGTGTACCAGTAGTAGCCCGGGCCGTCGAGGTTGATGCTCGCCGTGCCGCGCGACTGGACCGGCAACCAGATGAACTGCCGGTCGCCGTTGCTCGGCAGCAGCGCGCAGTGCGTGTTCTGGTCGTCGTTGACGAGCTCCAGTTCGAGGTCGCCGCCGTGCGGCAGCACGAGGATCGACGGGTCCCAGATCAGTTCGTCGACCGGGATCCGGACCCGCGCGTGCATGCGGCCTTCGGAGTCCTCCTCGGCGTGCCCGAGGCCGCCGTGGGCGACCAGCCGCCCCAGCGACGCGCCGTTCTGCTTGTCCAACCCGAGTTCGCTCACCAGTGCCGACAGCTCCCCTGAGGCGGTCGCCATCGCATTCACCTCCTAGCACCGAGGCAACGCCCGTGCACCCGGTTCACGGTGGCGGACCCCCAGCGCAGGATCGACCGCCGTCGATAAGTTCCCGGAAGGCGCGAAGGCGCGCCGGACGAACGGGACGGCCGGGAAATGCCGCAGGGCCTTCGACACCGGTTGCCTCGCGCAACCGGCATGCTCCGACCTCGCCTGGGCCACCCGACACCTCCCCGTCGCGTGGATCCCATTGCAGATGCAGGATAGCTCTGCCGCAGCGGCTTTCGTAAGCCGATCCGACGAGCGGAAACGCATTGCCACGCAAGGGGAAACGATCAGCCGCACGACCGTGACGGCTGCGGCGGGCGAGGCGAACGCGGGTGCGACCGGAAGCATTTGCGATGTTCGTCGAGCGCGCAGATGATGAAAGCGCCGTTCCGCGGAGCTTCGACGAGCTGTGGGGACGATGACCGCGAAGGCCCGGAACCGGTGGCGTCGACCGCTGGACGATCTGGGCACCGACGGCGGGCGCCATCGTCCACAGTGCACTATCGCGCCGCCGCAAGGAGAATCACGATGACCACCACCGCGATCCCCGGCCTGGACCAGGCACCGACCACCCACCGGGCCCTCGTGGCGTGGGTGCGGGAAGTGGCCGAACTGACGACCCCGCAGCAGGTGGTGTGGTGCGACGGCAGCGACGAGGAGTGGCGCCGGCTGACCACCGAGCTCGTCGCGGCAGGCACCCTGGTGCGGTTGGCGGCGAAGCCGAACTCGTTCTGGGCCGCCTCCGACCCCGGCGACGTCGCGCGCGTGGAGGACCGCACCTTCATCTGCTCGCGGCGCGAGGAGGACGCCGGGCCGACCAACAACTGGATGGACCCGGCGGCGATGAAGTCGACCATGGCGGAGCTCTACCGGGGCTGCATGCGCGGTCGCACCCTGTACGTGATCCCGTACTGCATGGGCCCGCTGGACGCCGAGGCCCCCAAGCTGGGCGTGGAGATCACCGACTCCGCCTACGTGGTGCTCTCGATGCGCGTGATGACCCGGATGGGCACCGGGGCGCTGGAGAAGTTCATCGGTCGCGACGGCGGCGAACGCGAGTTCGTCAAGGCCCTGCACTCCGTCGGGGCGCCGCTGGACCCGGGCCGGGCCGACGTGCCGTGGCCCTGCAACCCGACGAAGTACATCAGCCACTTCCCCGAGGAGCGGACGATCTGGAGCTTCGGCTCCGGCTACGGCGGGAACTCGCTGCTGGGCAAGAAGTGCTACTCGCTGCGCATCGCCTCGGCCATGGCCCGCGACGAGGGCTGGCTGGCCGAGCACATGCTCATCCTCAAGCTGACGTCGCCGCACGGCACCGTCCACTACATCGCCGCAGCGTTCCCCAGCGCGTGCGGCAAGACGAACCTGGCGATGCTGCAGCCCACCGTGCCCGGCTGGACGGCCGAAACGCTCGGCGACGACATCGCCTGGATGCGCTTCGACGACGACGGCCGGCTCCGCGCGGTCAACCCCGAGTTCGGGTTCTTCGGCGTCGCCCCGGGCACCGGCTACCACACCAATCCGGTGGCCATGCGGACCATCGAGCAGGGCAACACCATCTTCACCAACGTCGCGCTCACCGACGACGGCGACGTCTGGTGGGAAGGCATGACCGAGCAGCCCCCGGCGCACCTGACCGACTGGCGGCGCCGCGACTGGACGCCGGGCGGCGGCGAGCCGGCCGCCCACCCCAACTCCCGGTTCTGCACCCCCATCGAGCAGTGCCCGATCGTCGCCCCGGAGTGGAACGACCCCGCGGGCGTGCCGATCTCGGCGATCCTCTTCGGCGGCCGCCGGGCCACCACGATTCCGCTGGTCACCGAGTCGCGCGACTGGACGCACGGGGTGTTCATGGGCGCCACCCTGTCCTCGGAGACCACCGCCGCCGCCACCGGCGAGGTCGGCGTCGTCCGCCGTGACCCGATGGCGATGCTGCCGTTCATGGGCTACCACGCCGGCGACTACTTCGGGCACTGGCTGACCACCGGCGCACGGGCCGAGCCGGCGAAGCTGCCCAAGATCTTCCACGTCAACTGGTTCCGCCGCGGCGCGGACCGCCGCTTCCTGTGGCCGGGGTTCCGGGAGAACTCGCGGGTCCTGGCGTGGATCGTCGGCCGCGTCGAGGGCACCGCGAACGCCGCGGAGACCCCGATCGGCCTGGTCCCGGCGGCGGCCGACCTCGACCTGACCGGGCTCTCCACCGACCCGGCCGACGTCGAAGCGGCGCTCGCGGTCGACGCGGCGGAGTGGCGGGCCGAACTCCCGCTGATCGAAGAGTGGTTCGCCACCATCGGCGAAAAGGTGCCCCGCACCCTCCAGGAGCAGCTGGCCGGGCTCCGCGAACGCCTGGCCGGGAGCTGACGCGCCACTGATCCGCTGAGGACACTCGTGCACCTCCGCGCCGCCGGTGCGGGGACGCGGAGGCCGCGGTGCACCCGATCGCAACGAGTCGGATACGGGTCTTCGGCGTGCTTGACAGTCCGGGTGCGGGATTGCAGGCTTTCGATCCAAAGTTGGTTGAGTGGCTCGGCCAATGGAGGCTCGCCATGTCGAAGGGCACCGATTCCTATCGGACGCACCGCCGCCGCGCCGTCATCGCCAGCACGGTCGGCACGACGATCGAGTGGTACGACTTCTTCCTCTACGGGACCGTCGCCGCCCTGGTGTTCCCCAAGATCTTCTTCCCGGGCAGTTCCCCCAGCGCCGGCGTGCTCGAATCGTTCAGCACCTTGTTCGTGGGCTTCGCCGCGCGCCCGGTCGGCGCCGCGATCTTCGGGCACTACGGCGACCGGATCGGCCGCAAGGCCACCCTGGTCACCACGCTGCTGGTCATGGGCATCGCCACGGTGCTCATCGGCGTGCTGCCCGGGTACGCCACGCTGGGCTTCGTCGCACCCGTGCTGCTGGTCGTGCTGCGCATCGCGCAGGGCATCGGCGTCGGCGGCGAGTGGGGCGGTTCGGTGCTGATGTCCATGGAATGGGGCTCCGCGTCCCGCCGCGGCCTGATGGCGAGCCTGCCGCACGTCGGCGTGCCGCTCGGGCTGCTGCTGTCCACCGCCGCGGTGGGGGTGTCCAGCGCGGCGACCGGCGACGCGTTCGAGACCTGGGGCTGGCGGGTGCCGTTCCTGCTCAGCGTCGTCCTGATCGCGGTCGGTCTGTGGGTGCGGCTGCGGGTGCTGGAGAGCCCCGACTTCGCCGAGGTCAAGCGACAGCAGGCGGTCGAGCGGCAGCCGGTGTGGGCCGCGATCCGGAAGCACCCGAGGGAGATCCTCACCTCCGCGTTCGTGCGGCTGGCCGAGCAGGCGCCGTTCTACCTGTTCATCACGTTCGTGCTGACCTACGGCACGAAGCACCTGGAAATGCCGCGCAGCGAGCTGCTCAACGCCACGCTGGTCGCGGCCGCGGTCGGCCTGATCAGCGTTCCGCTGTTCGGCCACCTGTCGGACCTCTTCGGCCGCCGGCTCGTCTACGGCATCGGCATCGTGTGCGCCGGCCTGTACGCCTTCCCGTACTTCGCCCTGCTGGACACCAGGTCCTCGGGCCTGGTGCTGCTGGCGATCGTCGTGTCCCTGATCGTCCACGCCGTCATGTACGGCCCGCAGGCGGCGCTGATCGCGGAGAGCTTCGGCACCAACATCCGCTACAGCGGCGCCGGCCTCGGCTACCAGCTCGCCTCGGTCATCGCGGGCGGCCCCGCACCGCTGATCGCCGCGACGCTCCTGCAGTCCACCGGCTCCAGCACCGGGATCAGCTGGTACATCGTGCTCTGCGCGGTCATCTCGCTGATCGCGCTGCTGCTGATGCCCCGCCGCTCGACGCCTCCCGCCGCGTCCGCGCAGCCCGACCCGCACCACATGGAGGCATGACCGGTCGGATGTCCGCGCAGGACTCGCGATCCTCAAGCGAAACTCGGCGGCGAGCGGTGGCCCGCAGAATCCTCGTGGAGCCAGAACGTTGCGGTGTCCGGAAGGAATCAGTCCGATGTAGACGCCGGGTCACTTGATCTCGATGCGGCGCGAGGTGCTCTCCTTGCTCTTGGGCACCTTCACCGAGAGCACGCCGTCCACGAGGTTGGCCTCGATCTCGTCCGCGTCGACCTCGCCGGGCAGGCTGCCGCGGAACGAGAAGCTCCCGGTGCGCCGCATCTTGCGCCGCAGCACCCCCGTGCGCTCCTTCTCCTTCAGCTCGCCCGTGATCCACAACTCCTGGCCGCGGACCTCGACCGTGATATCGTCCCGCGCCACGCCGGGCAGATCCACATCGAACAAGTAGGCGTTCTCGGTCTCCTCCACGTCGACCATCGGCTGCCACGCGACGCCGGTCCGCGTCATGGCCCACCCGGGATCGAAGAGCTGCCCCATGCGGTCCCAGAGCTCCTCCAGCTCGCGGAACGGCTCCTGCCACGCATCCGGCGCCCCACCCCACTCCCGGCGTTCGCCGCGCCGGGCGGGCATCCGCTCAGCCATGCCGATCCCTCCCCACCACACGTGAGTCCCGACCTCGGCCTACCCGCCATCGCGCCGGCACCAAACCGCCGCCGACGGCTGACGCCGGGCGTCAGCGCTCGATCGTCGTGGTCTTCTCGGCGCCGGTGTCAGCACCGGTGTCGGCGTCGGCGTCGGCGTCGGAGGCGGGCTGCGGAGTGCGTGCGCGCTTGTGCGGCATGGCGACGTTGCTCACCCCAGAGAACCGCTCGTGCAGGCCGTGGTGCTCGGGGTGGCGCCACAGGGCGATGAAGAACACCACGGGCAGCAGGCAGACCAGCCCGAATATCGCGGCGGCCACCAGCACTTCCACCACGTGATCCCCGCTGATCAGGTCCAGCGCCAGCGACGGCACCTCGGACAAGCGGTCCAGGCCGGCCCCCATCACGCGGAACAACGCCGCCGCGGTGACCAGCACCGCCAAGCTCGTGACCACCGGGATCGGCAGCATCGGGATGGCCAGCACCGCGGCCCGCAGCAGCAGCCGCCACAGCTCGGGCCGCTTCCCGTCCGGGCCGACCAGCTTGAGCAGCAGCAGCCTCTTGCCCGGCGTGCCGCCCAGCCACCAGGGCAGCAGCACGAACCAGAGCGCCACGGCCAGCACCATGCCGAGCAGCCAGCTGGACGAGTCGAAGACCACCACGCAGAGCAGGGTGGTGAACAGCATGACGAACGGCAGCGCGCACAGGTCGATCAGCAGCGCGAGGAACCGCCTGCCCAGCGGCACCGGACGTCGTGCCAGCGCCGCGTCGTCCAGGTTGTCCAGGGTCGGCAGCCAGCGGGTCAGCGGCCCCGCGATGGCCCAGCCGATCATGGCTCCGCCGGTGTTGACGATGAGATCGTCCACATCGAACAGCCGGTACGGGCACTCGTAGACGCCCCACAGCCCGGAAAACTGGGTGAACTCGAAGAACAGCGAGGTGCCGAGGCCGATCGCCGCGGCAGCGGCGAAGTTCAGCCGGAAGTGGAAGCGCAGGTAGACGCCCAGCGGGAGCAGCAGGAGCAGGTTGAGCAGGGTTTCCAGCACCGCCGGGTTGTGGATCACCAGCGCGCTCAGGCTGACCTGTCCCTCCGCCTCCTTCCAGATGTCGGCGAAGGTGTTGCCGGGCACCAGCTGCGGATGCGCGACCCTGGGGTACTTCGCGCACACGTCGACCGACGGGCCGGGCAGCGGCACGACGGTCATGAAGAACGCGGTGAGCGAGTAGAACAGGAAGCTGTAGAAGGACAACGTCCGCCAACTGGTCATGACGCCGTGCCGGCGGTATGTCACCACCGCCGCGGGCACGAACAACACCAGGGCGAGCAGCGGGAAGACGATCACCGCGGTTTTGATCGGCAGCAGATAAGCGCTGGGCACGACGCACATCATTTCCGGAATCGGAATGACGGGTCAAATCGTGATATTCGGTCCGGAAGTCCCGGTGACCGAGGTCACCGGGAAGTCGCATCGACCCGGCGTCACACCTCGGCCAGTTGCCGGACCACCGCCTCGCCGACGGCTTTGGCGCTGCCGGGGTTCTGGCCGGTGATCAGCCGGCCGTCCTCGACGACGTAGGACTCGAACGGTTCGTCCGCGGTGCGGTAATCGGCGCCGAGCTTCGCGAGTTCTTCCTGGAGGTTGTACGGCACGGCGTCGGCGCGATTCGCCAATTCCTCTTCCGGCCACGAGAAGCCGGTGACGCGCTTGCCCCTGATCAGCGGTTCGCCGCTGGAGAGCTGGACGTTGAGCAGGCCCGTCGCGCCGTGGCAGACGGTGGAGACCACCTTGCCCGCCTCGTAGAACCGGGCCATCAGGCCCTCCAGGTCGGCGCTCTGCGGGAAGTCGAACATGACGCCGTGCCCGCCGGTCAGGTAGATCGCGTCGTAGTCGTCGAAGTCGACCTCGGAAATCCGCTTCGTGTCCTCCAGGAGATCCATGAACTCCCGGTCCCGGTAGTGCCGCTCGGTACCGAGTTCGGACAGGACTTCGTGCGACAGGCTTTCCGGATCCAGCGGGACCATCCCGCCCGCCGGACTCGCTATGTCCATCTCGAAACCGGCCCGTTCGGCGACGTCCCAGAAATGCGTCAGCTCCCCGAGCCACAAACCGGTCCGCATCCCGGCCTTCCGGTACTCCGGAACATTCGTGACGACGATGAGAATCCTGTTCTTCCTTGCCATTTCCGAATCATCCCCCCGAATTTCCGGCGCACCCCGGCGAAAGACCGATCACCGGCAGTCGAACTAAGACGAGAACCAGGCTAGCCCCGGAAAAGCCCGGTCGCGAACCGCGATCTTCGTCGTGATTTCCCGTTGTTGATTCACGCAACCGCCACCGCTCCGGATCGGAGATGTCAAGGGAGCAGGAACGCGCCCGGCAGCGCGGAGCCGCTCTGCACCGTGTCGAGGACGAACATCGTGTCGTACCGCCGGATGTTGTCGTCGCTCTTGAACAGGTCGTCGCTCAAGTCCCTGAGGTCTCGGATCGATGCGGCCGTGAGCAGCACGGCGTAGTCCCATCGGCCCGAGAGGGCGTAGCACTGCTGGACCTCCGGCAGCGCCCGGAGCCGGTCCGCGATGCGCCGGTGATGGTCGAGGGATTCCTCGACCAGGGTCAGCATGACGAGCGCCTGCGCCAAGGACGGGGCGTGCTCGGTGTTGACGAGTGGATTCCCGCGCGGCGGAGGGCTACGTGCGCAGCATGTTCTCGGGCGTCAACGCAGCCCTCGCCGATGAACGCACCGACCTGCCCGAGCTCGGTCGAGCACACGAAACCCCCGGAGGCAACAACGAGGCCCTACGAGCGAGGTGGTTCAACCCGCAGAACCGGGCCGCGCTCGGGCAGGCGCTCGAACACATCCGCCAACCCGTTGCCACCGCACGAGCGGACTAGCCCGGTGGCACGCGCGACCGCCGCTTGAGCCGTCAACTAGGCGTCGGTGCTCCGGGCGATGTCGGCCTCGATCAGCTCCGCGATCTGGTCGGGCGTGTAACCCAGGGAGGCGAGGATCCGGCGGGTGTCCGCACCTTTCTCGCGCGGCGCGGTGCGGACCTCGCCGGGCGTTCGGCCGAGTTTGATCGGGATTCCGGTGCCCCGGTAGCCGTCCCGCTCCACCACCATGTTCCGGTGCAGCACCTGCGGATCGGTCAGCGCTTCGCCCACGTCGTGCACCGGCGTCGCCGGCACGCCGCGGTCCAGCAGCCTGCGGGCCAGGTCGTGGCGGCGGTGGACGGCGATCCGCTCGATGATCAGCGGGCGCAGCTCCGCGACGTTGCGGACCCGGTCGGCGTTCGTCGCGAACCGCGCTTCTTCGGCGATGTCCGGGATGCCGAGCAGCTCCGCGAAGTGGCGGAACTGGCGGTCGTTGCCGACCCCGATGAAGATCTGGCCGTCCTCGGCCTCGAAGGTGTCGTACGGGGCGATGGAGGGGTGCGCCGATCCGGTGCGCTGCGGGAGCTTCCCGGAGACCAGCCAGCCCGGGGAATGCGGGTGCAGCAACGAAATCGCGGTGTCGAGCAGCGTGCAGTCCACCAGCTGGCCGCGCCCGGTGGCGTGCCGGTCGTGGAGCGCGAGCAGCACGCCGGAGAACGCGTAGATCCCGGTCACCATGTCCACAATGGGCACTCCGACGCGCAGCGGCGGCCCGGACGGTTCGCCGTTGATGCTCATCAGCCCGCCGTAGGCCTGCAGGATCGCGTCGTAGCCGGGCATGCCGCCCATCGGCCCGTCGACGCCGAAACCGGTGATGCGGCAGTGGATCAGGCGGGGGCAGCGCTCCGCGATCGCCTCGTCGGAGAAGCCCCACTTGGCCAGCGTGCCCGCCTTGAAGTTCTCCACCACGACGTCCGCGTCCCGCAGCAGTTCGTCGAGCACCCGCTGCCCGCCCGGCGAGGCGAAGTCCAGGCAGATGTTGTTCTTGTTGCGGTTGATCCCCGTGTGGTAGGCGCTCATGGTCTCGCTGACGAACGGCGGCCCCCAGGTGCGCGTGTCGTCGCCCGCGGGCGGCTCGACCTTGATCACCTCGGCGCCGTGGTCGGCCAGCATCTGGGTGCACAGCGGACCGGCGAGGATGCGCGACAGGTCGAGGACGCGAACGCCGCGGAGGCTGCCGTTCGGAGCGGTCATGGGCGAAGATCCCCGTTTCGATCAGTGGTTGCGGAACTTCCTGCGCACAAGGCGACCCCGGCGCGTTCTCAGTAGGACTTGGGTAGGCCGAGGACGTGGTTGGACACGTAGTTCAGGACCATTTCCTGGCTGACCGGGGCGAGGCGGAGGATGCGCGACTCCCGGAAGTACCGCTCCACGTGGTACTCGCGGGCGTAGCCCATGCCGCCGTGGGTCTGGATCGCCTGGTCGGCCGCCTGGAAGCCGGCGTCGGCGCACAGCCACTTGGCCATGTTCGCCTCCCGCCCGCAGGACAGGCCCTGGTCGTAGCGCCACGCCGCGTTGCGGGCCATCAGCTCGGCCGCGTCGAGCCGGGTCGCCGCCTCGGCGAGCGGGAACGCGATGCCCTGGTTCTGGCCGATGGGCCGGTCGAAGACGACGCGTTCCTTCGCGTAGCGCACCGCGCGGTCGAGCGCGGCCCGGCCGATGCCCAGCGCCTCGTGGGCCAGCAGGATCCGCTCCGGGTTGAGGCCGTCGAGCAGGTACTTGAAGCCCTGCCCCTCGGCGCCGACGCGGGCGCTCTCGGGCACGAACAGGTCGTCGATGACGACCTCGTAGGAGGAGACCGCGTTGCGGCCCAGCTTGGGGATCGGGCTCAGGTGCACGTGCCCGGGGTCGATGTCGATGAGGAACAGCGACATCCCGTCGGTCGCGCGGTCGACCTCCTCGCGCCGGGTGGTGCGGGCGATCAGCACCATCTTCTGCGAGTCGCCCGCCTTGGTGATCCACACCTTGCGGCCGTTGATGACGTAGCCGCCGGGCACGGGCTTGGCGAACGTGGAGATCCGGGTCGTGTCGGTGCCCGCGTCGGGCTCGGTGACGCCGAAGCAGACGTGCAGCGAACCCTCGGCCGCCGCCGGGAGGACCTCCTTGCGCAGTTCCTCGCTGCCGTGCTTGACGATCGTGTTGAGGCCGAAGATCGTCAGGTGCATGGTGCTGCAGCCGTTCATCCCGGCGCCCGAGGCGGCCACCTCTTCCAGCAGCAGCGCCGCTTCGAGGATGCCGAGCCCGCCACCGCCGTACTCCTCGGGGATGGCGATGCCCAGCCAGCCGCCCTCGGCGAAGGCGTTGTAGAAGTCCCACGGGAACTCGTTGTTCGCGTCGCGCTCGGCCCAGTACTCGTCGGGGAAGCTGCGCGCCAGTTCGCGCGCGCCCGCCCGCAGGGACTGCTGGTCCGGGGTCAGTTCGAAGTGCATGGCGCTTTCCTTTCCGGCGTGCCTGGTGCCCGTACCAGCGGCGACACGTCGACCAACCCGGGCCGCGGACCGGCCACGCGATCGATCTGTTCCTAAATACGAACAACTAATCCAGCTATCGGGACACGATGATCGACCGGCACCCGGTCTGTCAACCGTCGGATCGCGGCCTCGAAGCGCATGAAGATCGACGAAACCCAGCACAAATCAGGAGTCGGGCGACTACCCGCGGCGAACCGCTTGACAGTGACCCGGTTCACTTCCTAGATTCGCCGCAGTTCCTATATCCGAACAACACACATCGCGATCGACCACGCATCGACGACCACCCGTCAAGAGGGACCCAAGCAATGACGCTGCACAATGGCGCGACGGCTCGTCCCGAGCCGTCCTCCCGCAAGGCCGTCGGACCCGCCGTAGTGATCGGATCCGCCCTCGAGTGGTTCGACTTCTACCTCTACGCCTCGATGGCCGCCCTGGTGTTCGGGCGCCTGTTCTTCCCGGCGAGCAACCCCACCACCGCCACCCTGGCGGCGATGGCGACCTTCGCGGTCGGCTTCCTCGCCCGCCCGTTCGGCGGCATCATCTTCGGGATCCTCGGCGACAAGTACGGGCGCAAGATCGTGCTGTCGGCGACGTTCCTGCTGATGGGCATCTCCTCCGGGCTGATCGGCCTGCTGCCGACCTACTCCTCGGCCGGCATCGCCGCGCCGATCCTGCTGGTGGTCCTGCGCCTGCTGCAGGGCCTCGGCGCGGGCGCCGAACTGGGCAGCGCGATCGCGGTGGCCTACGAGCACGCCGACGAGAAGTCGCGCGGCCGGCTGGGCTCGTGGCCGGCACTGGGCGTCAACATCGGGCTGTTCGTCTCGTCGCTCACCGTGACGGTGCTGACGAGCTTCGGCAACGAGTTCCTCTACGACTGGGGCTGGCGCATCCCGTTCATCGCCAGCTTCCTGCTCGTCGCGCTCGGCTTCTGGGTGCGCCGCCAGATGCCCGAGACGCCGGAGTTCGAGAAGATCGCGCGCGACACCTCGGCCCGCAAGAAGGCCAAGCCGCTGCGCTCGCTGATCAAGTCGGACTGGCGCGGCCTGGCCGTGGTCATGGCGATCACCATCGGCTACAACGGCGTCAGCTACATCTTCAAGACGTTCTCGCTGTCCTACCTCAGCGAGTTCCGCGACGTCGCGGCCAACGTCGGCGCGTTCGGCATCTCGCTGGCCAGCGCGTGCGCGATCCTCACCGTGCCCATCGCGGGCCGCATCTGCGACTCGGTGGGCGCCAAGAAGGTGATCGTCACCGGCGCGATCGCCACGGCGGCGCTGGCGTTCCCGTTCTTCTGGCTGCTCGACTCGGGTCAGAGCCTCTACATCTGGATCGCGCTGATCCTCGCCACCGGCGTGGTGGTGCCCGCGATGCTGGCCGCGCAGGGCGCGTTCCTCTCCCAGCAGTTCCCCACCAAGGTGCGGGTGTCCGGCCTCGGCACCGGCCGGGAGGTCGGCGGGGCCTTCTCCGGCGGCCTCGCCCCGCTCGCGGCGCTGGCGCTGGTGACGGCGTCGCCCACGCACGCCACCTGGGGAGTCTCGCTGCTGTTCGTCGCCGGGGCGCTGTTCATCGGCGTGGGCGCGCTGTTCGACCAGACGAAGAGGGCCGAGGCGGCCGAACCCGCGCCCACCGAGGAAGCCGTCCGATCCTGACCGTCCTGGGACTGCCCGATCCGCGGTCCCAGGCCCCATCCGCCGCCCGGCACCTCGCCGGGCGGCGTTTTCGCGCGAAAACGGCGCTCCCACACGGCCGCGCCGTCTCGTGAACGCTGGCGACAATTTTTTCCGATCACGCATTTTTGCGTGGCTCGCAAAATTCCAGTAGCGTGGTCGTCATGGGTGCAGAGGAGCACGAGCGGCCGGGCTTGCGGGAGCGCAAGAAGCAGGAGACCCGCCTCGCCCTGAGCTGGGCGGCCATCCGCCTCGCCGTGGAGCGGGGATTCGACAACGTGCGCGTCGAGGACATCGCCGCCGAGGTCGGCGTATCCCCGCGCACCTTCAACAACTACTTCGCCGGCAAGGGCGAGGCCATCGCCGCGCGACACCTGGAACGGGCCCGCCAGATCTCGGTGGAACTGCGCGCGCGGCCGGAATCCGAGCCGCTGTGGGAGGCCATCACCAACGCCGCGATGGCCCGCTTCTCCCTGGGGCAGGGCACCGGCGAGGACCAACCGGACCGGCAGTGGGTCGACGGCGTTCGGCTGATGATTTCCGAACCTGCGCTGCAGGGCGAGTTCATCAGGGCCAACGCCACGGCCGAGGCCGAGCTCGCCGCCGCCATCGCCGAGCGCACCGGCACCGACCCGGCGCGCGACATCTACCCGCGGTTGGTGGCCGGAGCCGTCGGAGTCGCGATCGCCGCATCCATCGAGCACTGGCTGAGCGCCGAAGAGCCCACCCCGATGGCTCCGGTGCTGCGCGACGCGTTCCAGCAGCTCGCCAACGGACTGCCCGTTCCCTGACAACCCCACAACCGGACAACCCGGCGCCGCCGGGTCGATCGACCATGCCTTTTTCCGCCACAACAAGGAGAAAACTCGTGATCGACGATGTCGTGATCGCGGGCGCCGGCCCGAACGGGCTGATGCTGGCCTGCGAGCTGAGCCTGGCCGGAACGAAGCCGCTGGTGCTTGAACGCCTCCCGGAGCGCGCGACCGCGCAGCGGGCCAACGGCCTGGTCGGGCAGGTGGTGCGGATGCTCGACCGCCGGGGCCTGCACCAGCGCTTCAGCGGGAGCCCCGAGCCGCCGCAACCCGCTCCGGTGTTCGTGTTCGGCGCGATGCCGCTGGACCTGAGCGCCATCGAGGACAACCCGATGTACCTGATGCAGATGCCGCAACGCCGCATCGAGCAGGTCCTGGAAGAACGCGCCGTCGAGCTCGGTGTGGAAATCCGCTGGGGGCACGAACTCGTCGGGCTGGCCCAGGACGACGATGCGGTCGCCATCGACGTCGCCGGGCCGGACGGCCACTACAGGCTGCGCGCCCGCTACCTGGTCGGTGCGGACGGCGGGCACAGCCCGACGCGCAAGCTCTCCGGCATCGGTTTCTCCGGTGTCACCAAGGAGAACGTCGTTTCGCGCCTCGCGCACGTCAGCATTCCGAGCTCGCTGGTCGATCCGGCGACGGGCGGCCTGGACGTCCCCGACTACGGCGTCATCCCGCCGTTCATGCACCACCGCACCGAGCGAGGAGTGCTGGCGTACGCACCGTTCCTCGACGGCCGAACGGCCTTGTCCACAATGGAGTGGGGCTCGGCAGCGGCCGACGAAACCGCGCTGACGCTGGACGAACTGCGCGCGAGCGCACGCCGGGTGCTCGGGGTGGACCTGCCGCTGGAGCCGCCGGAAGGCGACGGCCCGCACCTCACGCGCCGGTTGACGGGCGGCAACACCCGGCTGGCGGACCGGTACCGGGACCGGCGGGTGCTGCTGGTCGGCGATGCCGCCCACGTGCATTCGGCGATCGGCGGCCCCGGCCTGAACCTGGGCCTGCAGGACACCGCGAACCTGGGCTGGAAGCTCGCCGCCGAGCTGCAGGGCTGGGCGCCGCCCGGCTTGCTGGACAGCTACGAGGCCGAGCGGCGGCCGGTGGCCCGGCGAGTGGTCATGCACACCCAGGCCCAGTCGGCGCTGCTCGCGCCCGGTGGCGAGACCACCGCACTGCGGGAACTCTTCGGCGAGCTCCTCCACGAGCCGCGCAACATCAAGCACATCGCGGACATGATGGCGGGCGCGGACATCCGCTACGAGATGGGCACCAGCGCAACGCACCCGCTGATCGGCCGGTGGGCGCCCGACCTGCTGATCGACACCGGGACCGGCAGCGTCCGGCTCGCCGAGCTGACCGCGAACGCCCGGCCGCTCCTGCTGGACATGACCGAAGGCGCCGGGCTGTCCGAAGACCTCGCGGGCTGGACCGACCGGGTGGAGGCGGTCAGCGGCCGCGCCGGGACTTCGCCGACCGCGATGCTGCTGCGGCCGGACGGCTACGTCGCCTGGGCGTCGAGTTCGGCGCAACCGGACGCCCAGGAGCGACGCAGCCTCCGCGAGGCCCTGACCACGTGGTTCGGCCCCGGTTCGCCTTAGGGGTTCAGAATGCGGCGTGCGCCGCATGAAGTGTGGGACTCAGCTCGCACCGCCGCGGGTTCTCAGACAGCGCCCACCCCGTCGGGGTTCTTGGCGAGGACAGCCCCAGCGCCGTGTATTGGTCATACATAAGTCGGGGATCCCGGAGTCCAGACGGCGTCTGTAATTCCCGCAGGGGGCCGCTACCCGCACCGCCACGCAAGCCCCATTCTGAAAAAATCCCTTAGGGATTGCCGGGAAATAACTTGATCTTTTAGCTTGATATCGATCATCATGGGGTATGGCGGTTGCGGTAGAGGTCGAGCGGTCACTGGCGGCGAAGTTCGCGACGTTGTTGCCG
>NZ_JBWKKU010000050.1:0-71587 GCF_056431445.1 Saccharopolyspora sp. NPDC045941 | reverse complement strand
CCCCCCGGATCATGCAAGCGACTGGGGGGACAAAGTCATGCCGGACCTGGCGACCAGGGGCTCCAAGATCAGAGCCACGAAAACGGTAACGGGGGGATCCTTTCTCGGCGCCGACTGCACCCGCTTCGGGACTGCTGTGCCGGCGGGCTGACAGGGGAGCGGGCATGTGGGCTCGCGTCCCGCAGGGAACTGCGCTGTGCGGTCCCGCCGCAGCCACATTCAGTTTGTTCAGACCTCGCTCGTTGCTGATCCGATCGTATCGACTGAGAACTGTGGAAGGAACTGAATTAAGACGTGTCCTATGTGGTACGCCGGGGCCTGCGGACCCAAAGACCGGGAATCTGGTTGTTGTGTTCGGGACGGCGGAACCACCCGAGTGCACGCAATGCTTGCTGGCCTGCTTCGAGCACTGGATCTGGTGCTGAGCCGGAAGGTGGGGCCGAAAGTGCCTGCCGCTCAGGGAGTACCGGCGATCTACGCCAGCGCCTTGTCCCTGTTGGCTTTGCCGTTGCTGCTGCGCATCCCGGAGACCAGGGGAGTGGATCTGCGAGTGTGAGCGAGCGACGGCGCGATGTCCGATGAGGACGGTAGTTTGCCGCCTTCGGGAAAGTCCAAGAGCCGAGCGGGAACAGCAGGCGTGATCAGTCGCCGGAGCCGGAGTTGCCGAGCCGCAGCACGTGCGCCGTGGTGCGGCCGAGGCCGTGGCATGACAGCCGTGTAAGCCGCGGATGAGCCAAGATCGGGAGGCGCTGTCCTCCTAGAAAGGGTTCATCCGTGACGCAGGACACATCGAGTTCGGAGTCTGGGTCGAACGCGGGCGAGATCCTCGCCGGCGCGCTGTCGCCGGAAACGCTGGACGCGCTGGTGAAAGACGCTCAAGCCAACGGTGGTTCGCTGGGGGTTCAGGAACTGCTCAACCATATGACCAAAGCGGTACTGGAACGGGCGCTGGAAACCGAGATGACCCACCACCTCGGCTACGAGAAAGGCGACCCGGCCGGGGCGGGATCCGGGAATTCGCGGAATGGCCGATCAACAAAAACCGTGTCCACTGTGCACGGCCCGGTCGAGCGTAGCAGGAATGCCACAATTTTGTGTCCGAGGACGGAGTTGCACCAAATCCCCACCTTGTTCGAGCCTGCCGTACTGTGGTTGCCATATAGTGGCTCGAGTGCAGGCCGTACTTGATGGATGGGAGCGGTTGCGTGCGTTTGTGCCCGCTGCGACTCGTACAGGTTGAACACGGGTGCGCCCGGAACCTGATCGAGTTCTTCGACTCCGTCGACAGTCAACTCGCCGCCGCAGCACCGCCGGCGATCAAACGCAGCGACCGGGAGATCGCCTCGTTGCTGGCGCAGCGGGCGAACACGCTGCATCTCAGTGTGGCTAACTACTGCTGGTTCGCCGACCCAGCCCAGGCCCTGTGCCTGAAACTCGCTGGTATCCCGACCGCCGACAAGCCCCTGGCCGGCATGTGCGACTCCTCCGCACGATGCCCACAGGCAACCCACCACCCGCGCCACCGGCCAGTGTGGAAGGCATCGGCCGCAACGACCGAGATCTTCCTCGGCACCCTCACCAGGCGGCAAACGATCGAAAGAGCCCGTCTGGCAAGCCCAACTCGTGCGCGCCGAGTGCGTCGTAGCCGAGATCGGCGCCAACAGCTCCGCCGCCTCCTCAGAGAAAAAGGAGGGGTGAGACAGTGGGACGGCTCGACCAGCAGGCCCGCGCGCAGCGGGAGGCCACCATCCGCGCGGCGATGGATTGCCTGCTGCGTGGGGAGATCCCACCCGGCGGCAAGTGCGACGTCAAACCCTGGCCACCGCCAGTGGCATCACACGTGCCGTGCTCTACAGCATGTACCTGCACCTCAAAGAGGAGTTCGAGCGCCGCCGCGATCAGCTCCGCGACACCGGCGTCATCCCCGACCCACGCGAGCAGCAGGTCGAACGGCTCAAAAGGCCAAGTCGACTCACTGAAAAAAGCGCCTCGCGGCCGAGGAACAGCAGAAGGCCGAACTCACCGCATTCCGCGCCCACGCTGTCTCACGGCTGGCCGCGCAGCACGACGAGATCACCCGGCTGCGCGCCACACTGGCTGCCGGCAGTGTCGTTCGCAGGCTGCCGACCGGACCCGGCCCGTTGTGACCGCGCCGAACCGTGCACCAGCCCTACCCGGTTTCATCCAGGAGCGCCGCCACTACCAGCGGGAGGTCATCGCCGCGTGCGGTGTGCACTGACCCCGGCCGCGGCGCTGGCTCCTTGTTTCGGGATAAGTCACACATCGCGGCGTCGAATTTCTCGTTTTCGCCCATGACGTGCGGGTGACCCCTGCTTAGCATCGTTCGGGCAGTCATTCGGGGGAGCGAGATCGAAGGGGATTTCGAGATGACCAACGCCGCAGATGTCGTTCGTCTGGATCCGTCGGACCCGGCTTTCAGCTCCGACCGCCACGAGACCTACCGCCGTCTCCGGGAGGCGGCGCCGGTCGCCCGGACTGTGGTCAACGGGCAGGACTCGTGGCTGCTCACCGGCTACGCCGAGGTCGAGAAGGTCCTCAAGTCCACGAAGAACGTGGTGCAGCCCCGCCCCGGCGAGTTTCCCGCGCACATCGGTGCCGGGCCGGCGTCCGAGTTCTACCGCTTCTCCCTCCCGAACGTCGACGCGCCCGCGCACACCCGGCTGCGCAAGCTCGCGTCGCCGGCGTTCCAGCCGCGGTCGGTCAACCGGATGCGGGCGTGGGTCGAGGAGATCATCGTCGGCGGGTTGGACGAGCTGGCCGAGCGCGAGGGCGTCGTCGACTTCGTGCGGGAGTACGCGATGAAAATCCCGGCGCTGATCGCGTGCCGCCTGCTGCACGCACCGCTGGAGGACGCGGGGACGGTCCTGGAGCAGATGCCGGGCCTCAACGCCGTCCTCAGCCAGGGCGACATCACGCCGGAGCAGCTCGCGGAAGCCGACGCGACCGCGCAGTTCTACTTCGACTACATCGGCGACATCGTCGACACACTGCGCGGGAAGCTCGGCGACGACGATCCAGTAGGGGCGCTCTTGCTCGCGGAGGCGGACGGCGAGCGCCTGTCGAGGACGGAGCTCGTCGTCACCCTGGTCGGCTTTTTCGTGGCCAGCTACCACACGACGATGGTCGCGATGACGAACGCGGTCTACGCCCTTGCCCGGCACAAAGATCAGTTCCGCCGGCTGGCTGAGGACCCGTCGCTGGCCAGGGCGGCGTGGGAGGAGAACCTGCGTTTCGAGGCCCCGGTGCACTTCGTGTGGCGCTACGCGGGCGCCGGGACGGAGCTGCCCGGCGCCCCGATCCGCGAAGGCGATCACCTCCTCCTCGGATTGGCTGCCGCCAACCGGGACCCCGCCCGGTTCGAGCGGCCCGACGCGTTCGACTTGGGACGCACCGACAACCGGCATCTCTCGTTCACCGCCGGCGGTCACTTCTGTCTGGGCGCGCCGTTGTCGCGGCTCGAAGGGGAGATCTTGCTGCGCGAGCTACCGCGGCGGCTGCCTGCGCTGGAGCTGTGCGACGAAGCGCCGCCGCGCACGACCGACCTGACCTTCGCCATGATTTCCCGGCTCGACGTCGCCCCCCGGGGCCGGTGATGGCCGGCGTGTGGGGCCCCGACGGCGCGGACTGCGCGGTCGCGGTCACCTTCGACCACCTCGGCGAGGCAGCAGAGATCCAGCTCGGTTCGGTCCTGCCGGATGCGCCGGTCGGTCACCACCACAGCGTGACGCGGGAACTTCCGGCCTTGCTGGCAATGCTGGAGGCGCACTCGTATTCCGCGACTTTCTTCGTGGAGGCGTGGAATTTCCGGCACTATCCGGAGGCGGTGCGCGCGATCGTCGAGGCGGGGCACGAGGTCGGCTGGCACGGCTGGCTGCACGAGCCGTGGCACCGGTCGTCGGCGGAGGAGATCGACGAGTCTCTCCGGCTGAGCCTGGACGCTTTCGACACGCTCGGCATCCGGCCGCGGGGTGCGCGGCCACCGGCCGGACTTCTCGGACTGCACTCGGTCGACATCCTGGCCGAGCACGGTTTCGACTACGTCTCGCTCGCCGGAACGGCCTTCGGAACCACCCTCGGCAAGGTCGCGAGGCTCCCGCTGATCCCCTATCCCTGGCATGCGGTCGACGGCGCCTACTACGTTCCCGGCTTCACGCGGCTCCGCCGGCCGCCCGGCGACGAGCCGGTCGGCCCGGGCGGGCTGCTCGCGGGTTACGCGGCGATCGTGGACGACACGGTGGCCGCCGGCGGGTGCGTGGGGCTGATCTTCCACGTGCCGTGGCAGGACAGCCCCGACCGGGTCGCGGCGATCGGAACCCTGGTGGATCGGCTGGCCGCGGACGAGCGGGTCTGGCTCGCCCGGGCGGACGAGATCGCCGGCTGGGTCCGGGCCCATCCTGCGGACTTCCCCGAAGCCGCCCACGTGGACCGGGCGCCGGCGTGGTGAGCGAGGCAGGCCGCCCGCGATTGTCGGCGGTGCCCGGGCCTGCGGACCGGGACCGGTTCTGGGCCTCGATCGAGGACGGGCTGGACGAGCTGGCGCGGGGGCTGGTCGCCCGGCTTCGTGCCGAGCTGCCCTCCTACGCGCGGCTTCCGGAGGGTGAGCACTTCAGGAACGTCCGGTCTCTCTACGAGACGATGACACGCAGCCTTGCCGAAGGGGCGCCGCCGAATCTTGAGGTGCTGCAGTCGATCCGCGCGTCGGCTCGGCGTCGCGCCTATTACGACATGCCCGTGTACGACGTGCTGGCGGCGTTCCACTACGCCCACCGGGAGCTGTGGGAGGCACTGCAACGTTCCCGCCTCGCCACGGAGTCCCTGCTGGTCGAGCTCGTCGGGCCGATGGCGCACTGGTCGCAGGCGATGAGCCAGGCGGTCGTGGACGCCTATGTGGCCCATCAGGGCGGCCGCGAGCAGCACGAACGGGAGACGAGGGCGCGCTTCTTCGACGTTCTCCACGCGGACGGACCGGGTCAGGGCGCCGCCGACTTGATGCGCGAGCTCGCTCTCGATCCGGACGGGGAGTTCACCGTTCTCGTCGCCCGGAACCGCTGGTGGCCACGCGAGTCGGTCGACGCGCTGCAGCGTGCGGGGCGGCGGATCACGGGAGTTCTGCACGCCGACGCGCGTGCGGGGCTGATGACGGTGGTGTCCCAGGGCGCCGTGATCGACGACGTCGTGGCGCTCGCCGCGGAGGCGGGTGGCGAGGGCCGGCCCCTCGGCATCGGACTGACCAGGACGGGGCTGGCCGGAATCCGGCTCGGGCTCGGCGACGCCACGCGTGCTTTGCGGCTGGCCGAGGCCGACGGCCGCGCCGCAGTCCGGTTCGAGACCGACTGGTTCCGGGCCGTCATTCCCGATCTGGTGCCGCTGGTCGGCCCGCTCCTCGAGCCGACTTGCCGGGTCGCGGGCGAGCAGCCAGACCTCGCCGACGCCGTCGTCGCCTACGCCGAGTCCGGCTTCACCCTCCGCGGGACCGGATCCGCGCTCACCCTGCACCCGAACTCCGTCTCGTACCGCCTCTCGCGATGGCACCAGCTCACCGGCCTGGACGTGCGGTCCTTCTCCGAACTGGCGCTCTCGCTCGTGGCCATCACCGAAGCCAGGAGGAACACGTGAAGCTCGTCAGTTTCGGGCCGCCCGGCGCCGAGGAACCGGGGGTGCTGGTCCGACCGGACGCGATCCTTCCGCTGCGCCACGGCCACGGCCTGCCCGCCGGAGGGTGGGGCGAGATCCTGTCGTGCTGGCCGGCGGCCGAGCCGCTGGTGCGCTCCGCCGTCGATCGGCGCACCGGCGACGAGCTGGTGCCGCTGGCCGGGACGAGGCTCGGACCGCCGGTGACCCGGCCCGGCACGGTCATCGCGATCGGCTTCAACTACCCCGCCCACGGCGACGAGGTGCTGGGCACGGCCAGGCCGGTGGGCGAGCCGATCGTCTTCCTCAAGCCCGCCAGCAGCGTGTGCGGTCCCGGCGACGCCATCGTCTGCCCGCCCGAAACCCGCCAGCTCGACTACGAGGTTGAGCTGGCGGTGGTCATCGGCCGTGGTGGGCAACGGATCTCGAGCTCCGAAGCCTTGAAGCACGTCGCCGGGTACATGGTCGCCAACGATGTGACGGCGCGGGACATCGCCTTCGGTGAGGGAGCGGACCATCCGCTGCTGTTCCAGATAGCGCGGGCGAAGGGATCTCCGTCGTTTTGCCCGACTGGGCCGTGGCTGGTCACCCCGGACGAGTTCGACGCCGCCGACGCCGCGCTGCGGCTGTGGGTCAACGGTGAGCTCCGTCAACAGGACACCACCGCGGGCATGGCGGTCGGGGTCGCCGACCTGATCGCGTCGGTAAGCAAGTCGATGGCGTTGCGCCCGGGGGACATCCTGCTGACCGGCACGCCGCCGGGCTGCGGGTTTCAGCTGGACCCGCCCGGCTTCCTGACGGACGGCGACGTCGTCGAGGCCGAGATCGACGGGCTCGGCCGCATGCGCTCACCCGTCGTCGGCGAGTCGGTCGCCGTCGCGCACTCATCACTCGAGAGGATCTGACATGCCGAAGGTGATCTTCCGGGCGCCGGACGGCGACCGGAGCATCGACGTGCAGCCGGGCACACCACTGATGCAGGCCGCCGTCGACGAGGACGTCGACGGGATCGTCGGCGAGTGCGGTGGCAACGCCATGTGCGCGACGTGCCACGTCTACATCTCCGCCGACGCAGTGGACGACTTCCCGCCGATGAGCGCGGCGGAGGACGAAATGCTGACCTGCACGACGTCCGAGCGCCGCCCGACCAGCCGACTCAGCTGCCAGCTGCTGGCTCCTGATCACGACGTGCTCGTCGAACTGCCGGAGGAGCAGTGACCGAGGCTCCGAGCGCCGACCCGGTGGTCGTCGTGGGCGCCGGGCACGCCAGCTTCCACGTGGCCCTGTTCCTGCGCGACGAGGGCGTCGAGACCCCGATCGTCCTCGTCGACAGCCTGGGCAGTCAGCCCGTGCAGCGGCCGCCCTTGTCCAAGGCGATGCTGCTGGGCGACATCGAACCGAGGTTGGAATTCAGAAAACCTGAGTTCTATGCGGCGCGGGGCATCACGCTGCTCCACGACACGGTCGTGCGGATTGACCGGGATCGGCGCCTCGTAAGGCTCGGGTCGGGCAACCAGCTCGGCTACCGCGATCTCGTCCTTGCCACCGGCTGCCGAGCGCGCGAGCTGAACGTGCCGGGATCCGGCCGCACCGGGATCCGCGTGCTGCGCACCCCTGATGACGCCCGTGCCATCCGGGACGCACTGGGCCAGGCAGGCGACGTCGTCGTGGTCGGTGGCGGCTTCATCGGCCTCGAGGTGGCTGCGGCAGCGCGCAAGCGCGGCTGCGCGGTCACGGTCGTGGAAAGTCTGCCTCGGGTCATGCGGCGGGTCGTGTCGGCCGACGTCTCCGGCCATTTCCGCACACTGCACGAGGCACGGGGAGTACGCGTCCTGACCGACACGACGGTGCGCGCATTCGACGGCGACGCTCAAGTTCGCCAGGTGGTGCTCGCGGACGGCACCCAGCTGCGGGCCGACCTCGTGGTGCTCGGGGTCGGGGTGGATCCCGAAGTCGGGCTCGCGCGCGAGTGCGGCCTCGCGGTCGGCGACGGGGTGGAGGTCGACACCGCACTGCGCACGTCGGACCCGTCGATCTCCGCAGTCGGAGACTGCGCCTCCTTCCCGACCAGCGACGGAGGCCGCAGACGGCTCGAATCGGTGCAGAACGCCGCCGACCACGCCCGCGTGGTCGCCGCCCGCCTCGCCGGCCGAACGGCGGCGTTCGACGCCGTGCCCTGGTTCTGGACAGAGCAGTTCTCGACCAAGCTGCAGATCGCCGGACTACTGCCCGAAGAAGAGGAGGCCGAGACGGTGCGAGTCGGCGAAACAGAGGACGCGTTCTCCGTCCTGCACTTCCGCAGCGGACGGCTTGCCGCAGTCGAGTCCGTGGACCGGCCGCTCGATCACGTCGCCGCGCGCCGCCTCCTCGCCCAAGGCGGGACCCTTCGGCCGGAGGACGCGCGTATCCCGAAGTTCCGCCTGTCCGACGCAGCCGCCGTTCAGGCCGGTTGAAACGCGCGGCCCTGCGGGCCCGCTGGTGCCCCGGTGCGACTCGTACAGGTTGCACACGGGTTCGAGCGCTGTTCGTCGGCGCCGCGGGACGAGCTCGCGGGCGTTGTCAAAGCCCCTGGTTATCGAGGCGAGAGTGCCGCTGGTGATGGAACGCCGCGCAAGGCGTCGGGCACGGTGAGCGGATCCTGTCACCGGACTAGTCGGTCTGGATCGGTTGGTTCGGCAGTCATTCGGCATGGGCCTCGTTGTGTTCGTGGCCCGCTGCCATTTGTGCTCTCGGCGTCAAGATCGCCTACCAAAAAGAAACCCACACTGCAGAAGTCCAGGTTGATCCTGATCCAAGCAGTGTGGGGATTTCGTCGTGTCCGAGGGGACTTGAACCCCCACCAGTGGGAGGAATCCCCGAACCGGGGATTCGTCTCCATGGCGGCGATGCTACCGCTGGGGTTGTCAAAAGATCCAGCTGGCTTCCTCAGAACTCAGCCCGATCGGGTGCAGTTGCCGTATGTGTGCGCTCGTGCTCCGTGTGCGGCTCGTGCACTGAGCTTCCCGCCTTGGGGGTGGCTTTCCTGGCGCCCAGTCTGCTTGCGATCCCTGGCTGCGAAGTACTCAGTGCCGCCGCCATCATCGGTGAGACCGCCGGCGCGTCACGGTTTCGTTCCCAAGGTGCTATGCCCGGTTCACCGGCACCGCCCCGATTCCCGTCTGATCGGGCAACAACGTCAAGGTTCGTCTCAACCCCGGCGGCAACCGAACCCACAACCAGGCGCTCCACACGATCGTGGGCCGCCAGGCCCACGCCACCGCCGAGGCTGAGCTGGTCGAGGTAGTCTAGGAGATCCACGACGATTCCGACGGGAGCTACGGGTTCCTACGGATCGGCGCTGAACTGCGGGCGGGCGGCGGGTGAACCATAAACGTGTGGAAACGCCTGATGCGCGAACACGGTATCGTGGACCGTCACCAGCGTAAACGTAAACGCGCCACGATCCCGGACCCGGTAGCGCCGCCGGTTCCGGACCTGCCGGGTCGCGACTTCACCGCCGAGGCGCTTAGAGGGCATCTGATCTTGGTTTGTGGTGATCTGTCCGTATCGGAGTGGCGGTTGGTTCGTTGATCAACTTGTGAGTTCTCGGCGTGCGTATCGCAGTGATCTGTCTGATGCCCGGTGGGCGTTGATCGAGCCGACGTTGACCGCGTGGCGGGCGGGGCGTGTCGGGCCGGGGACGGCCGCGCGGGTGCATGACTTACGAGAGATCGTGAACGCGATCCTGTATGTGTGCCCGACCGGGATCGCCTGGGAGTACTTGCCGCACGACTTCCCGCCGTACAAGACGGTCTATGACTACTACGCCAAGTGGGAAGTCGACGGCACGACCGAGACGTTGCATGACTTGTTGTGTGGGCAGGTTCGCGTCGCCAAGGGTCGCGCAGCTACTCCCACGGCGGCGATCATCGACTCGCAGAGCGTGAAAACCTCGTGCAACGTCAGCGAATCCAGCCAGGGTATCGATGCGGGCAAGAAGATCAAGGGCCGTAAACGGCATATCGCCACCGACGTGTTGGGGCTGCTGCTTGTCGTGATCGTGACAGCAGCGTCAGTGCAGGATTCGGCGGCGGGACAACAGGTTCTGGATCATATCGCCGCCTCGCATCCGAGCGTGTCGGCCACCTGGGTTGACGGCGGCTACAACAATGCCGTCATCAGCCATGGCGCCAGACACGGCATCCAGGTCGAGGTCGTCAAACGCCCTACTGCCAAAGGGTTTCATGTCCTGCCCCGTCGCTGGGTGGTCGAGCGCACTCTGGGCTGGCTGATGCAACACCGACGGCTCGCGCGCGACTACGAAGCCCAACCTCAACGCTCCCGCACGATGATCCACTGGGCCATGACTAACATAATGACCCGCACTTTGACCGGAGAATCCACCCAAACCTGGCGAAACGATCCGCGCAAAACGGCCATAACCAGCTAAATCGAGATCAGATGCCCTCTTAGCGGTGTCTGGGCAGGTGGTGGTCTCGTGCCTGAGCGGCCAGGAGCGGACAGGCAGGCGATTCACGCCGAGATGGAACAGGCACGCGCCGCCTTTCACGAGTTGGTGGACCAGGCGAGCGCCGCTGACCTGCGCCGACCGACGAACGGCACGCGTTGGAACAACGAGCAGCTGCTGTTCCACATGCTGTTCAGCCCGGGGGAGACCGCGGCCGCGAGCAGGGCCGCGAACGAATCGTCCTCCGCGCCCGCCACGAACACCAGTAGTCCGATGAGGACGGTCACGAAACCCAGGTGGGTCATCACCGCGAACCAGCGGCCGGCCGAGGCCACTTCGGGGCGTTGCCGATGCTCGGCCACCACCAGCAACAGCGAGGTCAAGGCCATGAGTTCCCAGCACACCAGGAACGTGCCCACGCTCGCTGCCGCGGGCACCAACAGCATGGCGACCACGAACAGCGGGAACACCGACTGCGTCGTGGGAGTCCAAACCGTGCGACCGGGTGTAGGCGATCCCGTAGACGCCCGCCGCCATGGCGACACAGCCGGTCACCGTGACGAATAGGCCACCCAGCGCATCCAGCGCGACCGAAACGCCGGCCAGCGGCAGCAATTCGGGCAGGGCGATCGAGAACCTCCGCCCGGTCATCGCCGCGGTTCCGGCGAGAACACCCGCCACGCCGGTGAAAACCGTGCCCACGCCCACTGCGGCCGGATGTGCGCGGGTTCCTGGCAAGGACTTCGAGTACGAGCCGCTGCTGGTCGTGGTGTGCTCGCGCCACGGCAGCCGGCTCGCCGACCTGCAGGCTGGGCAGGCGATGCAGCGCATGCTGCTCACCGCGACGGTACACGGCCTGGCGGCCTCACTGCTGTCGGAGGTCGTGGAGGTCGCGGACACGCGGGAGGAGCTGCAGCGGCTGCTCGGCGGGACGCTGTACGCGCAGGCACTGGTTCGGCTCGGCTATGGCTCGCCGACGCTGGCGACACCACGTCGTGACGAGCGGGATCTGCTGATTAACGATTAGCCCGCTCCTGACTCGCGTTCTCGCGGTGAGCGGGGTGCAGGGGAGAGGGGCTTCTGCCGAGCCCGGGAAGGATGATGCGCAAGGTCGCCGTGGTGGGGGCTGATGGCTCGCAGGCCGTGATGGCGGCGGTCAGGTGGGCAGCAGAGGATGCTGCGTTGCATCGGGTACCGCTCAGGCTGGTGCCGAAACCGGATGATCAGGTTGGCCAATTACCCGGGGCCAAAGTCGGATGTGGAGCACGTTCGGCCGAGGCGCGGCTGGAGGTGAGCGGCGTTGGCAGGCACCAGTGATCCGGCTGAGCAGCGGAACCGTTTGCCGCGTGCTGTTTACGAGCGCGAGCTTTTCCAGCTGCAAGCGGAGTTGGTGAAGCTGCAGGAATGGATGCGGGCCGAGAACCAACGGCTCGTGGTGCTCTTCGAGGGGCGTGACGCGGCAGGGAAGGGCAGCACGATCAAGCGCGTCACCGAGTACCTCAACCCCCGGGTGGCCCGGATTGTCGCGCTTCCCGCCCCGACGGAGCGGGAGCGCACCCAGTGGTACTTCCAACGCTACGTCGCGCAGCTTCCCGCGGCCGGGGAAGTCGTGTTGTTCGACCGCAGCTGGTACAACCGCGCTGGGGTGGAACGCGTTATGGGGTTCTGCACGGAGGAGGAGCACCGGTGCTTCCTCGAGCAGTGCCCGGTCTTCGAGCGGCTGCTCGTCGATGACGGACTGCTGCTGCGCAAGTACTGGTTCTCGATCAGCCGCGCAGAGCAGGCGCGGCGGCTGCGCAAACGTGTCGAGGACCCGATGCGCCAGTGGAAACTTTCCAATGTGGACATTGATTCGGTTACCCACTGGGGCGAGTACTCCCGCGCTCGGGACGAGATGCTCGCCGCGACGGACACCCCGGAATCACCGTGGTACCTGGTGGAAAGCGAGGACAAGCGGCGAGCGCGAATCAACATGATCGCCCACCTGCTCTCCAGCGTGCTATACCACGAGGTACCGCGGCCCCGGATGGAACTGCCCACGCGGTCATCCTCCAGCAGTTACCGGCGTCCACCCCGCTGCGCGTTCAATTACGTGCCCGACTACGCCGCGAAGCTCGAATGAACCAGACCAGCGGTGATCAGCTTGCAGGTGCTACACGGTGGTCAGGATTGGCCACGGACCACGACGACGGGGCAGCGGGAGTGGTGGACGCAGTGCTGGCTGACCGAGCCCAGGAGCGCTTCGGTGAAGCCGCCGTGACCGCGGCTGCCCACCACGAGCAAGTCCGCGTTCGCCTCCTTTGTGGCGTCCAGCAACGCCCGTGCCGGATGTCCCTGCGAAACCTCCTTGTTGATCTCCACCTCGGAATCCCCGGCGACTTCCTTGACGACTCCGCTCAAGATCTTCACCGTTGTGGTGGCGAGGTCTTCGAGTCCAGGGACTTCCCAGTTGTAGATGAGCGGCGCATCCCAGGCCATCAAGGCCGTGATGCGCCCGTCGACCAGGCCCGCATGCCACACGGCCCACCGCAGTGCCGCCTTGGACGCAGGCGAGCCATCGACGCCGACGACGATGGCGTACCGGTGCTCGTTCATGCCTTCCTCCCCACGCTGGCGATGCGACTCTCGCAAGTTCCGCGCTCCCGGTGAGGGCGATCGCCTCTGCCGGAAAGATCGCTCACGCAGCTGATCGGGGTAACTTCTTCAGAGCTAACGACCTCGTGCATGGTTAGTGCTGGCGCGCGTTGGGGTGTTGTGCGGTCTTGATTCACATCGCAGAGGCCGTCAGTGCGGCGATGGGCCTGCGTTGTGGACGTGGTGGTCCGACAGCAGCCCGGCGACTGCGCGAACGGTGTCGTCGAGGATTTCTCTGCGACCGAGGTGGCGAGCAAGGCTGCGCCAGTTCTTCAGATGGGCAATGCTATGTTCCACTCGCACTCGCCGTCGAGCGTGGGATTTCCGTTGTGCCGCGCGGAGTTCGGCGATTCCGGGCATGCGCTCCAGTCGTTTTTTGTGATGCTTCAATGTCGGGGTGAGCACCTGGCCGCAGGTCTGCGCACCGAGGCCTTGGTAGCCGGCGTCTGTGAGGATTTCGACTGCCATGGTGTGCTCAAGCCAGTTGGTGACACCGGCCTGTCGGGCTTGGGTGATGTCAGCGGTGCTGCCCCGGCAGGTGGCCCCGCAAAACAGAACGCGTCCTTGCGCATCACTGATCATCAGCGCTTTCATGGCGTTGTGTCGGGACTTGCCGGAGATGAACTGGTGCCGACCCGCCCGCTTGACGGTGGGCTGGCGCACCGGATCTCGGTGGCGTCCATTAGTGCGGTCTGCCGCACGCTGTCGAGGTAGGCGACCACATCGGCGACCGTGCGCAGCCGAATCCCCTGCTCCACGCGGCAACCGCGATCGGCCAGCAACGGCCGGATTTCGTTGAGAGCCCGGGTGATCGTCGAACGGTCGACCCCGAACCACGCCGCCAGCACATCATGCGTGCTGCCATGCCGCAGATGCACCAGCGTGACCAACAGCCGATCCACGAACACCAGCTTGTACTTCGCCCCCGCGCCCGGTGCCCGCCGTCGCGGACGATCAGACAGCCGAGCATCCTGACGGGCCTGCCACGCCGGGCCCACCTCCGCCACCAAATCGGCGATGACCTGCCCGGATAACCCTGTCACCCGACGACTCGACAACACCCCAGCACGACCCACACCAAGATCATCTCAGTCCAAGATCGCCAACCATGCACGAGGTCGTTAGTCCCACCTGTCAGCGTGATCATCCTGGCTTCAAGGTATCCACCAAACCGGGGCGGCTCATTCCGGCAACTCGTCGGATCAGAGGTTCCCATTTTTCGCGTACTTCTGAAGGCGGGAGGAGTCGGAATACTGCTTGGTTCGAACATTGGTACTAAATCTGGTGCGGCTTCGTGGCTAGTGGAACGCTCGCTGTGCTCGAACAACCTTGCTTCGTGATGTAGGCACGCCCTGAGGCAACGGTCTTGCCCTGAATGGCGGTGCCTTATGTAGCTGCGATGCTGAGATATTCTCCTTCCGAGAAGCAGGGCTGGGGGTGGTTTTCCACCGCTGATAGGCGACGAAACGCGTCTACTGGTAGTCACACGTTGGTGTTTGACGGTGGTGGGAAGGCGTATGCCTGTTCGACGTTCTGGGTTAGCCGCGGTGTGGGGGGCGATCTCTGAGGTCTGCCTCGCGGGCGCCTTAGTTACTGCGTTCAACGCACCTGTTGCGACGATGCAGGTGTTCGGCGTGAGCAGCGTTGTCATCGTGGTCGCCGCCGTGGTTGAGATCGGCGGGGCTGTTTGTTGGATCTTGGTGGCCAGGGGGCCGCGTTTCGTCGGTTTGGTCTCATCGCTGCTGGTTTCCGTCACCTCCGGGGGTGTGGCTGCTTGGGCTCTTCAATGCCTGATCGGAGCTTCGGGAATGGAGCAGGCGGGCACCGGGTTGCTGCTGCTTGTTGGTGTGGTCGGAATGGTTGGGGTCGCTACGCAATTGGCGCGGCCTGTCGGACCGAGCCCCACGTTGTGAGGCAGGGCGGGGGATTGGTGTGGGGGACGAGGACCTAGCGGCAAGGTTAGAGAGGCTTGGCCGGCGGTTGCATGAGGCGCGTTTGTCGCTGGAGAACGCGGCCCAAGCGGCTTCGCGTGACGTAGAGGGTGCCGATCGCACGGCTGCTATTCGTGTCCGTTTGGACTCGGAGGGGATGCCAGTTGCGATACGTGTCCACCCTCGGTGGTTCGAAAAGCTCGATGCAGAAGCGTTTCCGGCCGCGGTGTCCGAAGCTGCCGATGCCGCCTTGCGGCAGCGAATGGCGGGTTGGGGAGATGCTCTGACCCAGACCTCTGGAGAGGCGCAACTCGACGAGTTTCCCAGCATGCCGCCAGTCGCGTCTCTCAGAGCAAGTCGACCGCGGCCGCGTGGCCTAGAGGTGCTCGCCGAGCACATGATTGAAGCCTTGTCCACCGCGCTGGACTACTCTCGGAATCCGCCCCCAGCTCCCCAGGGACATGGCAGCTCCACCGACGGGAAGCTAAGGCTGACGATATCCGCGTTCGGTCAACTATCCTGTGAATCGGATCCAAAGTGGATCGAAACACGCGGAGGGGCGCGATTGACGCACGGCTTGAGCGATGCGTTGGCTCAAGCGCGAACAAACCTGAAAAAAGCCTTGGCGAGACAGGCGAGGAAGAAACGTGAATGGGAATCTGAGCTGAACGAAGCATTCTCGATCATGCATGATCCAAGCAAGCATCGTCCACAGTGATGGAAGGGATGCGTTGTGGCGCCACCGGACAAAGGCGAAGTTGAGGTCGCAACACGCGCACTTCGCGCCGAGGCGGACGTCTGGGACGAGCAAGCCGACATTCTGGCTGAGATTGCAGTGCAAGCCGACCAGCTCCGCATGGGGTATCTGGAATCGGGCATCTTCTTCCCCATGGCATCCGCGTACGACTCCGTCGTCGACCAGGTTCACCACCGGTGTAATGAAGGGGTGAGCAGGACACGGGACGTGGCCACAACATTGCGTCAGGTCGCGGATACCTACGAGCAGGAGGACGACGACGGCACTCACGCATTCCGTAACCTGTACTGACGTCCGGCAGGTGATTGTTCGTGTTCAGCGAAGCACAGTTCCGTACTGTCGTAGACCAGCTCACAGCGGGGAAGGAGGAGTTGAACGGTCAGATCGCACGGATCGGTCCAGCGGCGGCAGCCGCAGTCCAGTCCAGCTGGGTTTCCCAGCCTGTCAAGGACGCGATCGAATGGTGTGCTCAGGTGCTCGAGGAGGCAGCAACCGAGATCTACGAGGTAGTCGTAGATCTGCTAAAAGCCGCCCTCGCCCCACTGCTCATGTACCAAAGGGCCTGGGAATGGCAAAGCCTACGCGGACGTGCCAGCACCGTCGCCGGCCGCCTTACGGCCGAGGCGCTGATCGTCGACAACAAGTGGCGTGGCGAAGCCGCAGCTGCCTACGGCGCTGCGATCAAGCCCCAGTCGCAGGCCGCCACACGCATCGGAACGATCGCCAGCAAGACCGCCACTGCTCTTACGGTCTGCGCCTCCGCAGGCGTTGCCTTCTATGTAGCCATGGGATTCATCCTCGCCAAATACATCCAGACAATGGCTTTGGCTATCGCCGCGTTCGAATCAGGAGTCTTCTCCTGGGCCGGAGCCGCTCTCTTCGTCGCTGAAACAGTCGTCGGCTCCGCGCTCACCAGCGCAGCCGTCACCACCCTCGGGGCGCTGGTCGCAGCTCAAGCCGCCATGCTGGTCGACCTACACGGCGAAGCCGTCGACGCCACAGACTTCCCGGGAGGATCCTGGCCCGATGCCACAACCAACCCCTTCAATGACGCTACCGTCACCGACGGTGATGCCGACTGGTCGCTCGGGTAGTTGGGCGGCGATCTCCAATCGTCGAGCTTGCCATCGAAGTTCGACCGAGGGTCGGTCAGGTCTTCAAAAGGCGGTGCAGGATGTGGCGGGCGTCGTTGTCTTCGGCTGCGGCGTCCCAGAGGCGGTCGGTCAGTGTGTGGTAGGTGGCGACTTCGTCTTCGTCGGTGATGCGGATTTCGGCGGTGATGTTCTCGACGAGTGCGAGGTCGTCGAGCAGCCAGTACCCGTGCATGGGCATGTAGGGCAGCCGTTGGTCGAGCGGGAGTATGCCGAAGCGGATGTGCGTGATGCCGATCAGCGATGTCAGCCGGTCGAGCTGGGAGTGCATGGTCTCAGGTGGACAGACGGGAGGACGACACTGGGACCGCAGTCGGCATCGTGGCGTTGGAAGGCCTCGTCGAGAAGTATGTCGGAGCCGTCCGCGACGCCACTCACGTCGACTGACCACGCTGGGATGCGAGGACTTCATCGCTCGATCCCGGCGTGTCATGGCCACTGATCGGGCATAGCTGGCCGGTGGCAGTCACATAGAAATGCGGCCCACTGCGGCAGCCGCGGTGGGCCGCCGTTGACAGTTTCCCACCGTGGGGGGACTACCGAGGCGTTCCCGGCGTGGCAGGTAGGCCAACCGGGGGCGTTCGTTGAAACTCGGACGGCGGGGCGCTGAGCGGCTAGGGTCGAGCTCCTGGGCCGTGCCCCAAGCATGACGTGCGGCCCGCTGCACAGTCCGGCGCCCGCACCCCGGTACGTGGTCTATCGGGGTGCGGGCGCCGGTTGCACTGCTGGAGTCGCCTTTAGCGGGTCAGAACCGATCGGCCTTGACCGCAGCGAGGAACGAAGCCCACTGCGTTGGCGTGGCGGTGAAGTACCCGGCCGCCCGGTCCTTGGTGTCACGGACGGCCGCGCCACCTTCGGAGCCGGGGACGCGACCGACCTCAACACAGTTGGTCTGTTCGTGGGAGAACGTGGATTTACGCCAGTTGCTCACGGCGGCGTGGGGGATCACGTGGAATTCCTTTCCATTTCGGTTGCGATCTCGGCAATGAGCTTCAACGAGTCGTCTCCGCTCAGTGCCACAGCGCGGAGTTGATCCTCCGCACGTGCGTAGTCGGCAACGTCTCGGGCGTTGTAGAGAAAACCGGATGACCGGTAGTGCTCCAAGTGCACGATGGGCGCCGCCTTGGGGAACTCGAACAGGACGAACGGACCGGCATGGGCAACGTGGATGGCCTGCGCACCCGAACGGACGACCCGTACGTGCACGTTGGGCCGTTCGGCCATCGCGAGGATGTGGGCCAACTGGTCTGCCATGACTTCTGGACCACCGATGGGTTCGCGTAGGACGCCCTCGGCGATGTACGTAGAGAAGTCCGGGGCGTTGCGGCGCTGAGTGAGGATGTTCTGGCGGCCGAGCCGCAACAGGACCAGCTTTTCCGTTTCGCTGGACTGAACGTTGGACATAACGGCGCGGATGTAGTCTGCGGTTTGCAGCAGGCCTGGAACGATCAACGGCGAGACGTCAACCATCCTCGTGCAAGTGCGCTCGAACTCGATGAGTGTCGTCAACTCCGTGCGGATGCCGGAGACGTCGGACGTGATCCAGTTCGAAGCGTCCACATCCTCGGCCAACTCCACCAGCCGGTCCCGTTCGGCGCCGTTGACGCCTATCAGGGCGAGATATGCGGCCACCTCGGCGGGCTCCGGCACGGTCGTGCCGTTCTCCCAACGCTGCAAACGTGCGCGTGCAACCTCAAGCTTTTGAGCAAGCTTGTTCGCGGACATGCTCGCGTCCTCACGTGCTTTCCGCAGTTCAGCGCCAAGATGACGCGCCTTGGGGCTGCCTCCAGGACTCCTGGCCATGCTCACGATCCTATTCGTTGGTCAACCGGTTACTGATCGCTATCCCCGATCGGGGTATTGCGCTTGTTGCTCGCGATCAACCATCGTTGCTCGCGAGCAACATTGCTCACGAGCAACACATGGAGAGCATGAGCAACTCTGAACCGGGAAGGGTACCGACGTGGGGACGCAGACGATCAAAGGGGCCGTCGCGGTCGGCGGTTCGTTGGCGGGGGAAGGTGCCAGCGCAGATACGCGGTCGTGGCGCTTGCCTTGCACGGATGCTTTCGGGCGTTCGTACGAGCTGGTGATCACGGCGCAGCGCGGCGGCCCGGCACCGGGCATCGGCATTTCGTCCCCCGTTGGGGAGTACGGGCTCGTGGAAGTGAACCGCGTCGGTGAGTTGGTGTGGGCGATCAACCGGGCCACCGTGTTCATTCTGAACGGCCGGGACGGTGGTGATCGGCCGTGTACCCCGAGACTCTGATCTTGATTGGGGCTGCGCTCGGCCTCGGCATGGGCAACGTCGCCCTGCGGGTCACGCAGTCCGAATGGTGGCGTCGCCAAGCTGCGGTGTGGCAGTTCCGATGGGCTACGCGCCCGTCTCGTCTGGCACGCACCCGCCGGACGACGCGTGAGGCTGTGGCGGCCTGTCAGGCGCCCCGCAGGTTGCGGCGCCAGCCTGCCGCGATTCCCCCGTCTCGCGGTAGGCATCGGGCCGGGTGCCGGGCACGCGGGGGAGCGCGTCGCCCGGCCCCGGTCATGCGGGAGGTGGCCTAACCGTGATGTTCGCCCGTCTCCGCCCGGATCGCGTACAGGTCAACTCAGTGCTCCTTCAGCACCTCGCGCCGGTGGGCCCTCGGCGAGCTCCGCGCCGCGTCCCCGTGTTCTGCGGGCTGACGTTCGACGCCTTCGACCTGGACCCCCGATTCATCGATCGACCGGCCGGCCAGCCGTGTCCGGATTGCCTGCGGAACGCACCCGTGGAGTTGACGATGACCCTTGCTCGTGTCACCGGCGTGTTGCCGCCGGACATCCTGGGAACCGGCGACGCCCCGGCGGAGGAGGTTGTCTACCTCCAGGGGTGCGCGAAGCTCGGGGTTCGGCACATCCAGCCGCCGGCCGGACTGGTCATGCGCGGCGTCCGCCTCGGCAACCCGGTGGTACTCGCCGAGTGCGGCCATATGGCCTGGTGCCCGATCGTCGGCCCGTGGCCGTCGCTGGACTGGCGGGTGTGCCTCGAATGCCTTCGAGCGTGGCGGGCGCGCTCCGTCACCAAGCTGCCCGGCGGGGAACCCCCCATCCCGCCAGCCGGGCACGTCCGGTCGAGGTAAGTCCCCCCTCTGCCTCGGCCGGACACCTAGACGGGCTCCTGGTCGTTTGGATTCCCCGACCCGGGCGACTTGGAGTTCTCCGGCTCGCCCTCCCCGGCATGGAGGGGCGGGCGGGCCGGTCCCATCCATCCCAACCGAAAGAGTCTCGCAATGACCCTCACGAACATCGATGTTCGGAAGGCAGCGAAGTCCTATATGGACAAGTACCCGAACGACGCGCTGGACCTCAAGCCGCTGGTGGATCTGATGGCCGAGGGCATCGACATCACCACCCGCGCCGAAATGCGCGGCCACGTGACCGCAAGCGCCGTGGTGATGAACGATGCGGGTTTCGTCCTGCTGGTCAACCACCTTGCCACTGGGCAATGGATACAGCCGGGCGGCCACCCCGAGGCCGGAGATCACAGCCTGTCCGATACGGCCAAGCGGGAAGCGAACGAGGAAACCGGCATCCATCCGGCACTCCTGAAACTGGCCTTCACAAGGCCGATTCACGTGATTCCGACGCGGCCTGAGAAGCGGGAGCAGGCGCGCACGCATTGGGACTTCCGCTACCTGTTCTGGACTTCGGCGCGTGTCGGCGAGATCCAACCGGAAGAGGTGAGCGGCGCTGGCTTCTTCTCGATCAACTCACTACCGGGCGAGGTCCTGCGTGAGCGCGTGCGTCTGGCGATGAACTGAAACGGTGTGAAATACTAATGTTTAGGCAAGGAAATGTGCCATGGACCAAACTGAACTACGTCGTGATCGACGCGCAGGGAACGGCCCCACGGACACATCCGCCAGACCTGGTGGAGCTCTCCGCAGTGTCCATTGAGGATGGAATACTGGACCGGCCGGTTACCTGGCGGGTCCGCCCCAAGGAGCGGATCAGTCGGCATGGGCATAAGGTTCACGGCATTTCCAACGCGGACGTTGCGCTGTGCCCGCCGTTCGCGGCCGTCGCGGAGGCAGTGCGAACCTACTTCGGCGACGCCATACCGGTTGGCCACAATGTTCGTACGAGCCTAGGCGTGATGGTGCGGAAGCTGCCGGACTGGCGACCCGTTGAGGCGCTCGACACGCTCCGACTGGTTCGATCCATATTGGATATTCGGGAACGGCGCCTGTCGGCGCTTGCGGAGTACCTGGGGTTGACGGGGAACATTCCGGAGTACCTGAGACCACAGGGGGCTACGTGGAATGCACTGGTGACCGCCCACCTGTTCCTGCACCTGGCGAACAACTCTGGACGACAGTGGACAGTTTCGGAACTTCGGGAGCGCGGCCAATGGTTGTGCCCGCACCCTGTATCGCGGATGCAGCTTCTCGGGGAAAGGCTGACGCAATGACGGCACGGCATGAATTCATCCTTCGGTTGTTCTACGGGTTGATGGCTTCCGTCTGCCTCCTAGCCTCTTTCGCGTACATGTACCTGATCAACAAGCAACCGGAACAGCCGGCGCCCTGCTTGGCCGTGGTGTCCAAGCCGTTGGTGCAGCCGTGACCGGGCGGATGCTTCCGAAGCCGGTGGTGCGCTTCGATGCCGACGCCTGCGAGTGGCATCTCATCGAGTGGCAGGCACGCGGATGGCTCCGGCGGCGGGCCGTTCCGGTCATCGTGGGGCGAGCGGTCGTGTACACAGGACGATCCGATGGATGGGTCGTGATGCGCACTGGCGAATCTCCATGGCAGCCGTTCACCTTCTGGCCCGACCAAACGACAGTTTTCGTGTGGGGCAGAGAAAAATCCGCCGCCTAAGCGGTCATGGCGAACGGTGACGGCCGACCGTGGACCGTCTGCCCGACGCGCGAGTTGACGCGATACGTACTGAGAACTCGGTGAAGCAGCAGGGAAACGGGGAGCACATGAGCTCCGCGCCAACGAACGGCGATCGAATCGTGAGCCCAGAACTGCCCCACCGGGAGCCGGGAAGCAGCGGCTACCAGCGGTGGATGGGCGGCGAGCTGTATGGCCACCAGGTCCAGGTGGTGGCGACGCCCAACGCCGAATGGACGGCTGAGGACTTGGCCTTCCTGGACAGCAACATGGGTGGCCGTCTGTCGCTGCGGGTTCGCGGCGAGGAACTCCCGGAAGGGAGGTACACAACCGGAAAAACGTTGCACACCCCTAAACGTTGGTGATCAACCAACTTGAAGGGATGCAATCGTGACCGCAGTAGCGGAAGAACTGAAGTCGGCCCGGACACTGGTCTCCCCGGACCTGTTCGCCAGTTTAGTGGCGGACTTTGAGAAGGGCTGCGCCACGACTGGGCAGCGCGGTAACGAGAACACCGAAACCCAGAATCCGACCGAAGAAGACGACGACTAGCACCACTGGGACGGGGCCGAGTATGACCCAAGGTTGGAAAGACCTTCCCGAACGAGTACGGGAAGAAATCGAGTGGTACACCGGCCCCGTCTCCGAGGTGGCCGATACCGCAGGCGGGCTGAATACCGATGTGGCGTCCGTTCTCACGTGCCCCGATGGCGATCGGGTTTTCGTGAAGGGCGTTCACGGAGTATCACGTCGGATGCGGTGGCTTCGGAACGAGACCACGGCCGGGGCGCTGGCGCCCGGCATTGCCCCGGCCGTGCGTTTCCACGCCGACGTGGACGACTGGTTGGTGGTGGGGTTCGACTATCTACCGGGCCGACCGGCGAACCTGTTGCCAGGGTCGTTGGACCTGGCGTTGGTTGCCTCCACGATCGACAAGATCAGCGCGTTGCCCGCCCCGGACCTGCCGACGCTGCGGGATAGGTGGAGCGTCACGGACTGGTGGGAGCGGCTGGAGGAGAAATGGCCGGACGTTGTGGCCGGGTTCGATGTGGAGGAAATGGCCCGGTGGACCCGGACCGCGCCGGAGCTGGTCTACGGGGACCGGTTGGTCCACACCGATCTCCACGCGGGCCAGTTCCTCATTGCCGAGGACGGTTCGGGCCGGGTGATCGATTGGGGCTGGCCGGCGGCCGGGGCCCCGTGGGTAGACGCGGCCTACATGGTGCTTCGCCTGATCAATGCCGGCCACCCGCCACGGCAGGCCGAGGTGTGGGCGTCGTTCCTGGAGTGCTGGCGTGGGGTGGACCGCGTGGTCCTCACCGGGTGGTCCGCATTCGTCGCCGGTCTCTGGTCGTACCGGGCTTGCTCCGGCGACGCACCGGAGTGGCTGGCCCAGCTGGCACGGCGGTACGCCGCATGGTGCGTGGAGATGGGACGGAAGTAACGGCCGTGTGCAACCTCAGCACGAACGAGGACGGCACCCACACGAAGATCCGGGACTGCAACCATTGCGGTTGTGGCCTTTCGGACAAGTCGGGTGATCACGTCTATCAGCAAACGGGGACGGTGCTGGGTAAGACTGCCCGTCTTCCAATGCTGGCGCTGCAATGCCTACAGGGAGTAGATCGTCCGATCCTGGACGCACGAAAGCGGCCCCCCACGTCGGCAAGGGCGTGTGGGCCGCTTGTTGCGTATGCCGCGACAGGGCGGTGCCGCGATCCAGTTCACGGTGACGGAGTCGATCGTCAGCCAACCGCCGGCCACCAGGGCCGCCAACACGAGGCGGGCAGCCTCGGCGAACGCCGTCGGTTCGCCCTCGAGGTGCCGGGGTTGGTTCGAGTCGGTGTGCGCGGCCGTCACTGCAGCAACCTCATGCCAGCGCCAGGAGTACCGCACTGGCGCCGAATGCCAAAGGCCACAGGCCACACGGGACGGAGGCGATCCAAGTAGGCCACCGGTCCGGCAACGGCCGCGGGTGGGGCGAACACGTAGTGTCCAGCGACCGAGGCCAAGGCGATGATGACGCTTGCCGAGGCGATCCAGCGCGCCGACTGTCCGACCGAGGGTCGGTCAGGTCTTCAAAAGGCGGTGCAGGATGTGGCGGGCGTCGTTGTCTTCGGCTGCGGCGTCCCAGAGGCGGTCGGTCAGTGTGTGGTAGGTGGCGACTTCGTCTTCGTCGGTGATGCGGATTTCGGCGGTGATGTTCTCGACGAGTGCGAGGTCGTCGAGCAGCCAGTACCCGTGCATGGGCATGTAGGGCAGCCGTTGGTCGAGCGGGAGTATGCCGAAGCGGATGTGCGTGATGCCGATCAGCGATGTCAGCCGGTCGAGCTGGGAGTGCATGGTCTCAGGCGGACAGACGGGGTAGCGGAGGGCGGCTTCCGCGACGAGGATCTCGATGCGCTTGCTGGTGTCGTAGAGGACGGCTTGTCGCTGCATGCGTGCAGCGACCGCGTCGTCGACGTCGGCTTCGGTCCCGTTGAGCTCGGAGTAGAGCCGGAAGACCTCGCGGGCGTAGTCGGGGATCTGCGCGAGGCCTGGTACGACTCCGAAGTCGACAGCTCTGATCACCGATGCTGATTGTTCGAGGTTCTGGCCTTCTTCTTGCCGGGCACGCGACCCGCCGCGCTGGCTGCGGCGCCACGACTCGTAGCGGATCTTCAGGTCACGCAGCGCGTCGCGTAGCTCCTCGCGAGTGTCCTCAGCGGCGTGGGTGAGCTCGCACCAGGTGATGATGTCGGAGTCGGTGGGGGCCTGCCGCCCGGTCTCCAGTTTCGAGACTTTCGGCTGGCCCCACTGCGCCCGCTCGGCGAACTGGTGCCCGGTCAAGCCGGTCTGCTCACGCAGTCTGCGCAATCGGTCACCGAACTCGCGTCGGCGTTTGTCGAAGTCGGTCACGCTTCCTCAGTCGTTCACCTGTCTACGAGGATGCGGTAGTCCTCGAGTGTGATGGCGTTGCGGACGGCGGTGTGCTGCCATCCGCGGTGTTCATCGACGATGGCCGGGTCCGTGATCACTTCTGCGTGTCGCAGGCCGGAGGGCCCGAAGTGCATGACGGCGAGCCGTTCGTCGTCAAACACCCAATAGTCGTAATCCGGTAAGGCCAGTTCGCGGGCCTGGGTGGCCGACAAGACGCGGATGTCCTCGCCGGCGGCGGCGTTGTAGGGGGCGACGGCCATTTCGAATCGCAGGTAGTCGGTAAGGGGTTCGGTCAGCACGCGGACCCGGGCGTAGCTCCTTCCTTGCCGGGTTGCCGCGCGTACGCCGTCGAGCCAGCCGGCCAGGTAGCTGACGTCGAGCTCACCGGTGCCCAGGTAGTGCTGCAGTGCTTGCTGCTCGGCGTCGACGTGGTAGGACGGCTGGGTTTCGAAGCGCCAGGCGCAGTGGGCGAAGCTCCCGAAGAGGTCGTCGAAGGCCTGGCCCGGTGGGACGAGGCGGCTCACGCCGTGTTCCTCGGTGCGAAGTTCAGCAGGGTCTTGGGAATTTCGACGGCGGTCTCGGTCGTCGGCATCCCGCGCTCGTGCAAGGCCGCGAGGGCCTCCGGGTCGGTGATCTTGTAACCCTGGACGACGTAGGTGTCCCGGTCGGTTTCGTACAGGTTGGGGCACTGGCCGCCCGTGCTCGTGGTGCCGAGGAACCTCAACTTCATCGGTACTCCTGTCGTCGGCGCAGGCATCGAGCCGATGCGCATTATGTCTGCCGCTTCATCGAATCGCACGACCAGGTGCAGCGCTATGCTCCAGTCGAGTGGAGAATACAGCGAATATTCGAATTATTCTTGTCGATCTCCATCGGTGGGTGCCACGCTGCTTTCAGCAAGCCCCGCCTACGCCTCAGGAGTCGCAGCACATGGCCGGAGATCGAAGGGCAGATGTGTCTGCGTTGATGCCTCCGGGGCACGCGCCGGGCGCTCTGGCGAAGCCCGGTGCGGAAGAGGTGATTGACCGGCAGGTCGTGTGGGTGCTGCATCTGCATTCGCGGCTGACGCGGCGGCAGGCACATGGGATCGTCGCGGTTGATCTTGAGGACGGCGTTGCCCAGTGTCTCTGCGGACTCGAACTCCGGCCTCACGAGGTCGGTGATGTCCCTTCTGGCGGTTGCCAGGTCTGCGAATGCTGCATTGCCGAAACCCCCTAGTCGGCAATGAGATGCGGTGATCGAGCACCGCGTCAACTGTGGAGTGTCTGCCCGCCGGACAGTCGGGCAGATCGGCTGTGCCTGACCGGGCACAGCTTGGTTCAACCGTGGAAGGAGATTCTGGTGAAGGTGGACGAGTTGTTCAGTGGTGACCTGATGGAGGGGGTGCCCTCGGCTGCCGAGGCGACCGGCACGAAGGCCCCCGGCCCCGAGGACGGCAACGCCAAGGGTGATTACTGCAACTGACTTCGCACGTGAGGGGTGGGCCTTTCCGGGCTCACCCCTCGCTTCCAACGAAAGCGGTGCCTGCCCATGCTGGCTATGCAGTTACATCTTTCCGATCTGTGCTCGCCCGGACGATGGACGTACCGGAACGGCCGTTGGGAGCACGGCGGCAGCTGGATTGCCCTGCCACCGGTCGCCGCGCTGCGTGTCTTCGTCAAGCACGAGCCGACTGTGACGACACTGGTCGTGCGTGAACAGCTGACCGGGTGTTTCACGCCCCCGGAAGACTGCCCTGACCAGAAGGACCGAACGAGATGGCCAGGCGACTACGTGACGATTTACCTCAGGGAGAGCAAGGCCGAGCTCGAAGCCGGCCTCTACGGCACAGCGCCGGTCTACCTCACCGCCACGGCCACAACCCTGTACGGCTCGTGGTGGTTGCCCGACCTACGGCACCGCCTGTCGGCTGATGACCTGCGTGATCGGGCAGTTGCCCGCCTGCTGACCCGGCAGCAGCCCTACACCGCCGAGACCCTCTTCGCGCAGGTGTGGCAGCTGACCGAACGAGCCCGGGCGACCTTTGCCGCCGACGGTCTGACGTTGACGTACCCCGAACCCGCGATGCATGTGCTCCACGCCCGCGACATCGCAGCCGGCGTGGACGTGACCGACGCGTTCGAAGCCCTGCTCGCCGAGAGCGTCGCCACGCGACGAGCACGGACCCCTGTGGGTATGGAGCTGTCCGGAGGGTGCGACTCGGCCAACGTCGCACTCTCGGTGCGCGACGTCCACGACGGCCCCCTCTTCAGCGCTGGCGTGATCGTCGACGACACGACCGTGGGCAGCGATCAGCGGCAGCGGCGTGCAAGCATTGCGGCACTGTGCGGCCTGGTGGACGAACCGATCAACGGCTCTGCATTCCCGCCGTTCGCTCCTGGCGGCATTCGCGGAAGGGGCGAGCCGCACGACGTCGGGGAGTTCTACCGTGAAGCCTTCGCCGCCGTCGGCCGTCACCTTGCCCAGCACGGAGTACAGGTGGTCTTCACCGGAGTCGGCGGGGACGAACTCGCAGCGTTGCGCCCCAACGAGGCCACGCCGCTACCGCCTCGCGCCGAGCGCATTCCGTGGCTGGGTCCTCGGGCACGAACAGCTGCCGTCGAAGACGACGGGGGAGCGGCGCCGATCTCGGTGCTGCCGAGATCAGTCCTGACCGGCAGCGCCGTGCACAACCCGGACTATCTCGCTGCCGGCATGTGGCCCATCGCTCCGCTGGTCACGCCTGCACTCGTGCGGTTTAGCCAGCAGTTGCCCGTGCACTTCAGGCGCAGCAAGCGGTTCCTGCGCCAGCGCCTGCACCGCGCCGGACTTCCAGAAACCGTGGTTCATCCGCGGCGCCCGGAGAACTTCCTCGGCCTCATGCAGACAGGACTGCGTCGCCATGGCATGCCGCTGGCGCGGCATCTCCTGAGGAAGGGCATGCTGCTGGCTGACACCGGGCACATCGACTCGGCCGTGTTCGCCGACACCGTCGACGACGCGTCGACACGCGAGCATCTGCCGACCGTGTTGTGCGACACCTTGATGGCCGAAGTGTCCCTACGAAGCCTGCTAGGGTGCCCTGTTTCCGTGCCCAGTCGGGAGCTTTAATGACAAGTTCGGGAGATCTCCGCAGGCGTAGCCTGCTTTATCGGAATCCGTCGTGGTACGACGAGCTGCTGTCCGGCGCCACTGCTCCGCTGTGTGCGGTGCAGGATCTCGTTGCGGACTACCGGCCGGATGCCCGCGCCGTCCTGGAGTTCGGTTGCGGCACCGGGCGAGACCTCGCCCGCTTGGCAGCGGCAGGCTTTGAATGCACAGGCGTAGACCTGCAGCCGGGAATGGTTGAGTACGCCCGCCGCCGGCATCCCGGTCTGACCGTGGAACTCGGCGACATGCGCAGCATTCGGCTACCCGCGACCGCCGGCATCCTCTTGTGCTTGGGGAACTCCCTGGCGTACAACCACACCGACCGCGACATGTGCGAGGCCTTCGCGACCTTCGCCGCGCATGCCCAACCCGGTGCGTTGCTGGTGCTGTTTACTCCCGTCGCCCCACCACCGCCTGAGTCGGCAAATCCGGTGGCGTCGCGTGTGGACACCGACACCATGCATGGTGAGGTCACCACCAGAGTCGTCTGGGACGATCAAACGCAGATGACGACCATGTACCGGGAGTGGACGCTCGACAACGGCGAACGCCATACCGACGCGATCCGGCGTCGCATCTTGACGCGTGAACAGCTGAAAACACACCTCACCACGGCTGGATTCGAACTACTGGAACAGTTTGCCGACCCAGACCAACGCCGCACCAACGATGACCTCCACTCGCGATCGGTTTTCACCGCCGCCCGCTACCGGGCTTAGGTGATCGTCTCGACTGGTCCTGAGGCCTTCTGGATGAGCAGCTCGTTGCTTATTTGACGGCTCTCACTCAGGCAATGCGCCCATTCGGGTGAGTGTCGTGTGAGCTGAGCTCAGTTCGGGGAACATGCCGGGACCTCAAGGCGGCATCCAGGGCTGTCAGCAGCTGCTGTGCGAGGGTGATCGCATCGGGCCTGCGGCGCGGTCGCAGTGTCACATGTTGGATGGCCTGCTGGCGGTCACGTGCGCACACGCCTCCCCAGATTCCCCAGCTCGTGCCTTCGGTGCTTTCGTAGGTCAGGGCGATGGCGAGACATTCGGTCCTAACTGGACAGCCCGCACACGCGTGGGCAGCTTGGCGGCGCTGGTACTCCACCGATTCGGTGCCGCGGGCCGGTGCTGGAAACCATCTGTCCTGGGTGGCGGACGTGACGCAGCGGCCACGCTGGCGTACTTCATTCTGGAGTTCTCCTATTTCTTGATCAAACACGGCGACCCCCCATATGTGAATCAAAGGTCCCGTCACTTTCGTCTGCGTGCCTCGATCAGTGCGGGACATGCTTCAGCTGCTCGAGACGGAGGTGTCGTCCACACGGGCCTCCCGTGCCCTTCTTTCGCGCTTCCGCGTTAATGGGAACGAATGGGGCCCATCTCGTCAGCGAAGTATGATCTGGATTTTCGTCTGTCTTGCTACGCTACTACGCATCAAGATTGCTGCAACCTGGGTTTTGCATCGCTGGCGCGGCTGGTTCGAGGGTGTCATGCTTGCGGGTAACGCTGAAGTGGAGAGACGTGATGACGAACAGCTCTGAGCAAACGCCTTCGGCTACATCGCCGACCTTAGGCAGTCGGCTCAACCGCCTGTTCGAGGTGCAACGGCCCCCACATGCCCCGGAGCGGACGTTTACCAATCGGGAGGTCGTGGCCGCCTGCAAGGCGTCCGGACGGGAACTGTCTGAGTCGCATCTTTCCGAGCTGCGCAGGGGAGTGAAGACCAACCCAACCGTGCGCACCCTCGAAGCCGTCGCCTGGTTCTTCGAGATTCGTATCGGCTACTTCACTGATCCCGTCGTGGCTGCGGAGGTCGAGACTGAGTTGGCCGTGCGTGAGGAGAAACTACGTGCCAAGATCGCGGCTGATCGTCAGGTCCTCCAGGAGCTGCGGGCAGCGACCGAGGAGCTGCAGCAGGCGATGAGGGAGTCGGGCGTTACGAAGGTCGGCCACCGGGGGACGACCAACGTCACGGCCGCGCGCGAGCAGGCGGCGATGATGCGTGCACTCGCTCGCGCCCTACTCGGCGACGACGAAGAGGACGAGGAGGCTGGGGGGAGGACACGTGCATGACCGATGCCGAGGACAACGCAGGGTCAGTAGCAGGCCGGCTGAATTGGCTGTTCAACGTGGCCGAGGTCATGGACCCAGCTATCGGCTGGCGGCCGTACACCAACATTGAGGTCGGTCAGGCTACGGGAGTGAGCGGCGACGCTGTCGCCCGTCTGCGTGCTGGCGAGCATGCAGACCCGGAACAACTTGGGGCCATCGCCAATTTCTTCGGAGTCGATCCTGCTTTCTTCGGGGCCGATCCGACCGAGGTCGCTCGCGCGCACGAGGCAATTCTCAGGCATGCGCTGCACGACTGTGATCTTGACGGCTTTCGGATCTGCCGCGCGTTCGCGCCGTCAGCCGTAACGCGCTGGGACGAGCTCGGCCGAGGCCTGGGTACCTCAGCTGCTGTCGAGGCCGAGGCTCACCCGTCGCGTGATGGTATGGACAGCGGCCGTATCTGGAGGTCGGCGCTTACGGGACCGTTGAACGTGACGCAGATGCTGGCGTTGGGCCAGAACCTGATCACCACTGTCGGGATGCGTCCACCACTGGATCCGGTCGACTTGTGCCATCGACTCGGGAAGCATCGTGGCCGGGCTATCAAGGTTCGTGGAGTCGATCTCGGTGCTACCACCTCGGTAGGCCATGTAGCGCAACAGCGGCGGGTGGACTCCATCCTGTACGAGCGGGCAGCCCCGACACCACAGCGAGATTTGGTGATCTTTCACGAAGTGATCCATCTCGTCCGCGAGCACCTGGATGTCGGCGAGTCTCTTACGTGCGGGGTTGCAGCCTCACAGGCACCGAATGCGCATGGTGCCTACGCCGACTGGCGCGAGTGGGAGGCAGAGGTCGGAGCTCGCCTCCTGGTGACGATGTCGCGTCAGCGACCGCGGCCGAACGATCTGCCCGCGGATGTGGGTGCGGCGGAGCGCAGCATCGCTGCGGCCTTCGGCTTCGTCGAGCTGGATCAGGAACGAACATGAATGCTGAGCTGGCGCTGCGGTGGCTCAAGGCTGCCGTGATCGTGGCGATCGCGGTCTGGGAACTCGTCCAGCTGACGCGAAGGCGGCACGATCTCGCACTGCGGGTCTTGGTGCCCGGCCTGCTGTGCTTGGCGTTTGCGGCCACCGTCGGCATCCGTACGCCCATGTTGGCTCCGGTCAAAGAGTTCTTCGGCAGTGCGTGGACGCCGTTGATCAACGGGTGTTGGATGGCGATGGCCTACGCATGGGCTGCGTACTTCCTTCTTGCGGACACCAGCAAACCTGTGTCCACGCGGGTCCGCGCTGCATGGCTCGAACTCGGTGTGTTCGCCATCGCGGTGACCACAATGGTGGTGATGCTTGAGGTGTGGCCGGTGGAAGCCAGGAGTGGCCAATACCGGACATGGCAACGCGCGGTGTTCTACCTCGCCGTCGACGGGTACTCGTTGGCCGCATGGTTTGTTGGGATCCGCCGGGCCAGCCGATACCTCACACGGTTGGTGCATCCGTGGGCTCGAACCGCATTCTGGGTTGTGATCGTCGGCAGCGCCGCAATGGCGCTGGGAGTCAACGCGGTCTCGCTGATCCGGCAAGCCATTCGGGCGGTCTCGCCCCAGGCCAAGCTTGAGGTCCTGAGCACGCTGTACTCCGCAGGCCAGCTCGGTGGTCAACTGCTGCTGGCGTTCGGGCTGGCACTGGCACCGTTGGCCACCGCCGTCGTCACGGTCAAGATGCGTTATGAGCAAGCCCTGCGAATTCGCTACACCGCCGAGATGCGACCGTTGTGGCAAACACTCACCATGGAGTTCCCGCACATCGCCTTGGACATCCACCACAGTGGAGGCCGTCGCAGCGGTGACGATGACTTTGAGCGCATTACTGCCGAGATCACCGATGGATTGGCCGAGCTTGCGCGAGACTGCCCGGAACCGGGCGGTGATCCTCGCGAACCGGTCGTGGCGGCGAACATGGTGGAGGCCGCATTGCGGCGGCGCGCGCAGGCTCGTGATGCGCGGTGGGCCGGCGATGAGCCTGAGCCCATTGAACCTCCCTATCCGCGCGTGGAGCCCGACTTCCACGACAGTTGGCACCGCCGAGCACAGTGGATGATCCGGCTCGGTGACGAGCTGACAAGGCGCGGCGCGATTGGAAAGGAACTGGAGCGTGGCACCGTCGGAGAATGACGTGCGTCTGTCCGTCCTGGACACTTCGCCGATCGTGCGCGGCTCCACGGCTCAGCAGGCCCTGCACAACACACTCGATCTAGCCCGGTTTGCCGACGAACTGGGCTACCACCGGTACTGGGTGCCTGAGCACCACAGCATGCGCGGCGTCGCGAGCTCTGCTCCCGCAGTGCTGGTGGGCCGGATCGCCTGTGCTACTCACCGCATGCGCGTGGGGTCCGGCGGGGTTCTGTTGCCCCATCACGCTCCGCTGGTGGTCGCTGAGCAGTTCGGCACTCTGGAGGCGCTGCATCCCGGACGGATTGATCTCGGAGTCGGCCGTGCCCCCGGCGGGCCGCCTCTTGCCACTGCCGCGATCCGCGGTTCACGCACGCTCAACGACGTGTCGTTCGGTGAGCGGCTCCATGAGCTGCTCGGCTACTTCGATCCACCCGAGGAACAGAGTGTCACGGCTGTGCCTGCCGTCGGAAACCAGCCGCATGTGTGGATTCTCGGCTCAAGCAACGCCAGCGCCAAGCTCGCGAGCTCGGTGGGCTTGCGCTACGCGTTCGCCCACCACCTCAACCCAGACGGCCTGGACGCTGTCCGGGAGTACAGGGACTCGTTTCAGCCTTCCTCTGTGTCGCCGGCCCCGCAGATCATTGTCAGCGTGTCGGTCATCGTCGCGGACACCGATGAGCGCGCCGAATGGCTCGCGGGATCAACCCGACTGAAAGTGCTCAGCCGCATACACGGCAAGCGAATCCTGCTGCCCAGCCCGGAAGAGGCGGCCGAGTACCCCTACACCTCCGCAGACCGCGAGGAGATCGCCGCGCGCTCCCACAGCGTCATAGCGGGCTCGCCCACGACCGTATGCAGCAAGCTGACCGCCATACTCGACGAGACAGGCGCGGACGAGATCATGGTGACCACCCCCGTCTACAACCACACTGATCGCCGCCGATCCTACGAGCTGCTCAGCTCGCTCACATTCAGTTCCGCCGCCAGCACGCTCGACGATCGTATCCGTCAACTTGGCAAGCCCATCGCTCAAGGCTGGAAAGCGACCAGCACGGACTGACCGCCCGTCCAGTGGTCTTCTCGTCGAAGACCACCAACTCAGCCTGAGTGTGGTGTGGACGGTCATGGCAGAGCCGAGGAATGACGGGTCCGAACATGAACGCGTGGGACGAGCCTCGCCAGATAGTCAAGGCTCGTCCCACGGCTGGAATTTCCAGTTCTCGTGCACCGTCCTGGGATTCACGTGTCGATAGTGACGTGATGCTTTTGCCTCGTTGTTCTACACGGAGGGCGCGGTCAGGCCGAGACAGCCAGCGACACTGCCGTGCACCCAGCCGGTGACTCGGGTGGTGTCGTCGGTCAGGTTGACCCAGTCCGGTGTCGTGGGGGCCCCGCCGACGAGCTGGTGCACACGGTAGGCGTGTGCTTTGTAGTAGACGCCGTCGACGGGCGACTGCAGATCTGCGGCGCGGTGGATGCGGGCACCGTCTTGAATAGACAACGCGGTGCCAGGCGGGCAGGCGCCTTCCGCGTGAGCTGCGCCGGTGAGGCCTAGCATCAGGGTTACCGCAGCCACTGCCAGGTTCACCGCAGCACTACATGTTTTTCGCATCGAAAGTTCCTCTCGTAATCAGACTTTGTCAATACAGAAGCGAAACTTCGCTGGCCGGGATGCGTTGGATGTGGACCCCAGCGGGCAGGGCTCCGATGAAAGCGGAGGGAATCAGCGAAGCATCAGAGCACGTGTTGATGTGGGAGTCCTTGGCGTGGCTCTTCCAAGTGCGGCAGGCCGCATGACCCTGCGATGCAGTCGTCGCCGGGGGCGGCTTCGGCCGCGAGCACCGCGCTGGCGGCGGGAAGCATGGCCCCGACTACGGCGATAAACGCAGCCCAAACCATGTTCATGACCGCCCTGGGGAGGTACTGATTCTTTCTCTTCATTTCATTTCCTTTCTCTTTTTGGGTGCAGTTCTCCTGGGCGAGATTTCGCCCTGGGTGGGTGTGTTGTGTGGGCCGCGAGCGGCTAGTTGGTGATGCGGAGGATGGCCGCGGTCCAGGTCATGCCGACGCCGATGCCCAGCAGGGCGACGTGCTCTCCGGCGACGACGAGGCGCCGAGTGAGGAGGTGGTGCAGGTCGACGATGTGGTCGCAGGCGCCCATGTGGCCGTAGCGGCTGGCAAGGAAGGCGCTGCTGCGTTCTTCGGGGATCCCGAGCGGTGCGAGGCAGTGCCTGTGGGTCAGCGGGGCGCCGTAATGCGGGCAGAGCAGGAAGCGGAGGTCGTCGAGTTCGAGCTCGGCGTCATACAGCGCTTGCTTGACGACGGTGCTGACGGCGGCGGTGTTGAGGGTCTCGAGGCCGTCGGGTCCGTCGTGGGTGCCCAGCCAGTGTGCTTTTCGCTGGCGTAGCTGAATTGGTGGTCTGTAGGTGTTTCCGTTGTACCAGCAGGTGTCTCCGCGGTGGAGGCCTTCCAGGTGGGGTTGCGCGCAGGAGGCGGTGGAGATCAGCTCTGCCACGGCACCGACGCGGGAGTCGCGTTGGAGGAGGACGGCGGCTCCGGCGTCGCCGTAGGTGATGCCGGGGTCGGTTTGCCAGCGGTCGAACAGGGGCGTATGGAAGGTGTCGCCGGCGGTGAGGAGCGCCGCGTGGCCAGGTTGGCCTTTGAGGACGTTGGTGGCGAGTTCGAGGCCGGCGACCATGCTGTTGGACATGGCGTTGACCGCGAGGGTCATGGTGGTGTTGATCCCGAGCTGGTCGGCGACAAAGCAGTTGGGCGACCAGAAGTCGATGCCCGGGTCGTGGATCGTGGAGTGCAGGTGCAGGTCCATGCGGCGGTGGAAGCCGTGGAGGGCTTGGCGTCCGGCGCGTGTCGCGAGCTCCGGCCCGGTGCATTCTGGTGCGATGGCGAGGGAATCCTGGTGGTTCCGCTGCGCCTGCTGTGCGCTGTAGTGGCCGGCGCTGATGGCGTCGGTGGCGGGCATGAGGTCGCCGACGGCGGCTCCGATGCCGTTGATCGTGATCCCGTGGTGTCGCATGCCGATCACCTCGCCGGGTGCGTCGTATTGGAGAGGCGTCCGGTGAACCACACTTCGCGGAATCCGTCGGCGCCGATCGAGCAGTCACGGCTGAGGGTGTGGAAGACGGGGTCGAGGGCGCGGTTGACGAATCCGAGGAAGACAGGCTTAGCGGCGCCGGTGACCGCGGACAGGTGGCCCCAGTCTTCGCCGTCTTGCCACCGCAGAATAAAGAGCGTTCGGGATCTGCTGGTTTGTCGTACGGTTCGCATAGTGGATCACTCCATTCCCGCGCGTGGCGCGGCAGGAAGAAAGAGGAAAGGGAGCCCATTCGGGAAATCGCCATCTCAGTGGAGAGGGTTCCGCGTTGTGGGTTTCGCCACGGTGGCACGGGCGCGGTTCTGGTGTCAGTTTTTGGCCGCGCCCACCGGCCAGATACACCCATCCGAGTGGGCCTGGCGTCCGACGCCGTTGGATCTTCCGGTATCGAAAGCCCTTGGCACGAAGCGTGATCACGACTTAGCCCCTCTGCTGCACGGGAACGATGCGGCCGGGCATCAGGAGATGGTTGTTCTGCCTGAGGCTTCACTCGAACGGGCGCATACACCAGTTCGCGGTGGCCAAAAACTGACACGAGGCGCGGTCCGATGCCACGCTCAATCTCCCCGGACTCGCTGCGACAAATCCGGCTCCCTCTGGCTTCCTCGCAGCCTGGTCCCCGGTTTCGGAGGTGAAATTGTGGTGCTGGCACATTCTTCCCTGCCTCACATCAGTGGAGGGCGTCGTTCATGCACCGACGCTTTCCTGCTCTGTGCTGGTGGTCGCGGTTGTTGTCCTCGCAGGCATCGCGGTCGGCCCGTTGGTGGCGTGGGCAGTGCGGCCGTGGGTGATGTGGTCAACAGGCTCCTGGCCGATGGCCGGGTTCAGCGTTGCCGGCGGCGCTGTCTCGCTCGCTGTGGGGTGCCGCTTCGCCACCGATCCTGTGCTCGCCGCGTGGTGGTGGTGGGCGATCTGCAGCGTGGCGCTGGCCTGGATCGATATCGCCTGCCACCGATTGCCCCGCCCTTGGGTGATCGCCTTGACAGCTGGCGGATTGGTCGTGTTCACCGTCCACGCGATCACGATGTCCTCGCCGACGGCGCTGCTGCGATCGTTCTGCGCTGGTGTCGTGGTCCTGGCCGTCGGTTCGCTCGCGTACTGGATCGCGCCGGGTGGGCTGGGGTACGGCGATATCACGTTGCTCGCTGCGATCTCGGTGTACACCGGGTGGATCGGGTGGCGCACTGTGCTGGTGGGCATCGCCGCGTCGCTGCTGGTCCTCGGCGTACTCGCCGGCCTGGCATGGGCCACCACGCTGAGATCCCGGACCGCGCGCATCGCCGCCGGTCCAAGCCTGATACTCGGCGGCTGGATAGCCGTCCTCGTCCACATCTCCTGAAAGGCGACCCGGAATGCTCACGACCCCTGCCGCGTCCGTAGCCATTTCTGCCGCGTTGTGCTCGGTCGGGTTCGTCGTGGTCGGCTGCGCGACAGCACCGCCGGCCACGTTGCCAGCTGACCCGAGCATCGTGCCTCCTCCGAGTCTGCCCTCTGACGAACGTGCGGCAGTCGAGCGCGCGTATCGCGACTTCTGGCGGATCACCTGGAACCCCACGACCGAGCGCGATGCAGTGTGGGACGCCGAGGTGCGCCGTGTGGCCGGGCAGGAGCTGGCGGACCAGATCACCTCGCGCGCTCGCGAGCAGCTGTCCGGCGGGATCCGGCTGTATGGCGCTGTTGTGGCCCGTGTTTCGTCGGTGGAGATCAACGGAGACCAAGCGAGCGTGCAGGACTGTCAGGATGCGAGCCGGGCCGGTCAAGCCGACCTCGCGTCCGGGAATCCGAAGAACGTTGGCGTCGCACGCAATCTCGTTCACGCCACGTTGACCAAAGGACCCGATGCCGTCTGGCGAGTCGATCACATCGAGTTCCCAGGAGGTGAATGCTGATGCGCTCCACAGTCCGCGGCCCGTGCGTCCTCTCCAGTTTGGTCGTGCTGATGGCCACCACTGCACCCGTGGCGCTGGCGCAGGATGGTGAGGTCGCCGTGGAGTCCGGCGACGTTGGTGGCTGGTATGGCCCACCTTCGATCGGGCTCTCCGCTACCGTCCCAGGACAAACGGGGCGACCAGCAACGGCCAAACCGGGGGGTGTCGGCACGCGTCCGACTGGGGCCTCGTCGTCGGGGCCGGTGCCGTTGTGTCCGATCGTGATGTGTGATGCCCCGGGGCAATCACAGGATCCGGCGTTCATGCTCGATTCCCAGCCGTTGTCGACGTGGTGTTTCGGGCCGTTGGATGACGGGCGCTGTCCACGGCCGAATGCCGCATCGCGCCCGTCGAATCCGGAGGGCGCCGCAGCCCCGCCGGATCCTGCGGTTCTCGCGCAGCAGGCGGCTCGTCGGCTGCAGCTGCCGTTGCCGACGCCACGGCATTCCCCGGATCTACGGTTGCCGGATGGTCGTCCGGCAACAGTCGTCGGTGAGCACACCTGGTTCTGGACTGCTCCAGAAGATTGGCGTCCGCAGACGGAACGTGTAGACGCGGGCGAGGTGTGGGCGGAGGTCACCGCGGTGCCCGTTCGGTTGTCGATGGCGCCCGGGCTGGGGCAGCCGCCCGCTTCCTGTGCGGGACCGGGGACACCGTATGACCGGTCGTTCGGGCTGCATGCGGCCTCGCCGGACTGCGATGTGGTGTATGAGCGACCCTCGACCGATCAGTCTGGTGCACTGGTGACGGCGGAGTGGTCGATCACGTGGCGGGTCACATGGCAGGGCTGGACCGGCAGCGCACCGACCGGCGGTGAACTGGCACCGATGACTTCGCGGACGCCAGCGAGGTTCGCGGTGGCCGAGGCCCAAGCACTCCGTACCCGGTAACCAACAATTTCTATTTCACTGTTTCCTCTTTTTGTGTCTCGTGAATTCACGTGTGGGGAGAGATCTATGTCCAATACCGGAATCTTCGCGGTCACCAAACCCGATTCGAACGACGCCAAGGACGGGAGCACTGTGGTGCGTGGTCCTCGGGTTCCTCGGCAGCGACGGTGGTGGCTGATCGGCGCGTCCCTCGGTGTGATCGTCGTGTCCGTCGCGGGAACGGTCGGAGTTGTGTCGGCGGCGTGGGACCGCGAGCCGATGTTGCAGCTCGTCCGTGATGTCTCTTGGGGCCAGCCCATCAAAGATGCTGATGTGACCACTGTGGACCTGGATCCTGGCTCGCGGCGATTCGTGGTGGCGGATGCGGATCGTGGCCGCGTGGTGGGGCAGATCGCCGCTGCCAACTTGCGAGCCGGGCAGCTCTTGGCCCTCAGCGATGTCACCACTCAAGCCGTGCCCGCGAGTGGGCAGCAGGTGCTCGGAATTCGTCTACTCCCGGGCCGGTACCCGGCACGCGGATTGGCACCCAACGACCCTGTGGAGGTCGTGGGCCTGTCGAGTTCGGGCGGGACGGACACCGTGACCGGTGGGGCACGGTTCCGGGCCCGTGTGGTGCAGGCGTCGCTCCCGGATTCCGAGGGCGCGGTTGTGGTCGATCTGCTCATCGACTCCTCAGCCGCCGAACAGGCCGATGCCGCTGCGGCCAGCGGCGCACTCGTCAAACTGCTCGGCCCTACCCGCTGACTGCCGGGTGGTTTGGTTTTTTGCTCTGGTGAAAGGAGTTTGTGATGGCTGTCATCACGATGCTGTCCGCGAAGTGCTCGCCCGGAATCACCACCGCGGTGGCGGCGCTGGCCACGGTCTGGCCAAACCGGCTCCTGGTGGTCGACGCCGATCCCACTGGGGGTGATCTGCTGCCGGGATGGGGCGGCCAGTGGCTGGTCGACGGGCGCCTCACCACCGAACGCGGGGTGGTCAGCTTCGCCGCCGCCACCCGCCACCTGGACTCCATGCCCTCGGAAGGACTGGCGGGGCATGTACAGGAAGTACCTGGCCATGATCACGTGCGGTTGCTGGCGGGGGTGACGAGCAGGGCCCAGGCGGGAGCGATGGGCGACGACGGCTGGCGACGACTCGCCAGCGCCACCCGAGACCTCGCCTGCGAAGGACCCGACGTCCTCATCGACGCCGGCCGATGGACACCCGAAACGCCCTGGGCACTGATCGCCGAAGCCGACCTGGTCCTGGTCGGCGTGCGTCCCAGCCTCCGGCACATCTCAGCCGCACTGCCCTTGATCACCACATTGCGCAAGCTGATACCGATCACCCAGCTCGGAGCACTGGTGTCGGCCACCACGAGCCGCGAAGCCGACAGAGTCGCCCACGCCGTGGGCATCCCCGTCGGGGTCGAGCTCCCCGACGACCCGCCAGCCGCCCGGTTCTTCTCCGACGGAGCAGGCAGCCACCCACCCCGCCGCTCGGCCCTCGTGCACACCAGCCGGAAGGCCGCGCTCCGCCTGCACCGCAGCCTCACACCACCCACACCGCCGGCCACAACACCGGTGGCCGACGGCGTACTGCAGGCAGGTGCAGCATGACTACCGAGATCAACGGCAGCACACGCCCGCAGCTCTCGCACGAGACCTGGGGATGGATACCGGACAACGCCACCGTGCAAGCGCTGCGCGGGAAAGTCGCCGCCCGCCTGAAAGACAGCACCGCGGATGAGCGGGCCGCGGTGGTGGCTGCGGAGATCGCCGCGTGGGCTCATGAACGTGCCAGCGGGGGTGTCCCGCCGTTGTCGGTTGCCGAGGAGCAGCGGCTCGCCGACGCGGTGCTGGCCGCGGTGTTCGGCCTGGGCCAGCTCCAGCCGCTGCTGGAACTGGAGGACGTGGAGAACATCCACATCCACGGCCACGACCACGTGTGGCTGGAGCTGGCCGACGGCCACCTGCAACGCTGGCCCTACCCGGTCGCCGACTCCGACACCGAGCTACTGGAACAGCTCGAGGCGATGTGCGCGCGACTCGGACAGACCTCCCGCGAGTTCAGCCCGGCGCAACCCATCGTGAACCTGCGACTGCCGGCAGGTGGGCCCTTGGGAGCGAGATTGGCGGCAGTGCGGGAAGTCACCGACCGGCCGCGGATCGCGATCCGCCGCCACCGCCTCACCCACACCACCCTCACTGACCTACGCCGCCACGGCACCCTCGACCCCGGCCTCGAGCACTTCCTCACCGTCGCGGTGGCCGCAGGAATGAACCTGCTCGTGACCGGCGGCCCGTTCGCGGGCAAGACCACATTGTTGCGGGCGCTGTGCGCCGAAATCCCTACCCACGAGCACATCGTGACCGTCGAGGACGACTCCGAACTCGGGCTCCATCTCGACGGCGAGCGCGTGGTGACACCGTTGGAGGCGCGCACCGCCAACGCCGAAGGCGTGGGAGAAATCAGCCTGGACGATCTGCTCAAGCAAACCCTTCGGCACTCGCCATCACGGGTCATCGTGGGTGAGGTTCGCGGTGGGGAGATCACTGCTCTGCTGCGGGCGCTGGGCAACGGCGCCGCGGGCGGCATGGGCACACTGCACGCGACATCGGCCCGAGCGGTCCCGGACCGCATCGCCGCGCTGGGGCAACTCGCGTTGCCACCGCTGTCCGTGGAAGCCGCGTACCGGTGGACGGCCTCCGCCCTGGACCTAATCGTCCACCTCGCCCGTCGCGATCACTCTGACCGCCGGGAACGTTTCGTGACCGAGATCGTCGAAGTCGGCCCCGTGGGCGACGCCGCGATTCCGGACCTCACCACTCTGTTCGGCCCTCGCCCCGGTGACGGCCGTGCCGTCCCGACATGCCCTCCCAGTCCGACGCTGATGGCGCGTCTGCAAGCCCATGGCCTGGACCGCGCCCTCTTCAACCGGCTGGACGGCCAATGGAACAACCTCGATCAGAGGAGTGAACCGACGTGATCGCCATTGTCACTGTCTTGTGTGGAGTGTTGTTCGGAACTGGGGTTCTGCTTAGCGTCTTCGCTCTTGTGCCCTCTTATCCGATGCACTCCCGCGAGGAGGCTGCGCACGAGCGCCGCACCGCGGTGAAGCCGTGGATGCTCCGGTGGTGGCGGCGCGGCGTGCTTGCCGTGCTGGTGGCGGCGGTGGTGTGGTGGGTGACCGGGTGGCCGGTGGCCGCCGCAGCCGCCATCGCGGCCGTCGTGGGCCTGCCCGTCGTGCTGGCCTCACGCGGCGCACGTGAAGCCGTCGTGCTGCAGGAAGCCCTGGCGGTGTGGACGCGGCGGGTCGGGGACCTGCTGGCCTCGGGCGCCGGAGGCTTGCACCACGCCGTCGCGCGCTCAGCCGACACCGCCCCGGAACCGCTGGCCGCACCGGTTCGGCGGTTGGCTGACCGGCTGCGCACCGACAGTCCGGAGGCGGCGCTGCGGGCGTTCGCCGCGGAGTTCGGTGATCCGGTGGTGGATGAGGTCGTGCTGGCGCTGCTGTTGCGCCTGCGGACCGGTGGACGTGGTTTGGTGGAGATCCTGCACTCCCAAGCCGCCACTCTGCGCGCCCGCGCCGCGGCGACCCGCGAGGTCGAGGCCGACCGCGCCAAACCCCGCACGACCGTGCGCAGCCTGGTGGCCATCACCACGGTCATGGTCGTCGGGCTGGTGCTCTTCGCCCGCGAATTCCTCACCCCCTTCAACACCTGGACCGGGCAAGGCGTTCTGGCCGTCGTGGCAGGCATTTTCGCGTTGTCGCTATGGCGAATGCACCAGCTCTCCACGATGCCCTCCAGGCCCCGCTACCTCAACGACGGGCAACCATCATGAACACCGCACTCGTACTGGCCGCTGGGATGGGCACCGTCCTCGGAACCGGCCTCGCCCTAGGACTGCGCGCGATCGCAGGGCCCGCGCCGATGGACGTGGCCGCCGCGCTCAGCCACCTCACCGCCCGGACCACCACCTCCACACCCGCGACCGGGTGGCGGGCCTGGCGGGCGCGCCTGTTGACCTACGCCACTGGCCGCGCCGACCACGCCCGGCATCCCTGGCTGGGCATCCCCGCCCACGACCTCGACTTGCTCGAACGCACCCCTGCCGACTACGTGACGACGCGGCTGCGGTGGGCTGTGAGCAGCCTTGCCGTCGCCGCGCTGCTTGCTGTGTCGCTGGCGGTCGTGGGTGTGCCGGTCGGGGTGCTGGTGGGGATCGTGGCCGCCGGCGGGCTGGTGGGTGCGGTGGTGCCGGTCTGGAAGCTCCGCGATCAGGCCGCGGTGGCGCGGGAGGACGCGCGGCGAGCTCTCGCGGTCTATTTGGAGCTCGTGGCGCAGCAGCGCACTGCCGGTCAAGCGGCCGGCCCGGCGTTGCGCGAGGCCGCTGCAGTCGGTGACCACTGGCTGCTGACCCGGCTGCATCGCACCCTCACCCACGCTGAGCACAGTGGACACTCACCGTGGGATGCGCTCCGCGCACTCGGCACGACAATCCGACTGCCGGAGTTGGTGGCGGTGGCGGACCTGGCGGCGACCGCCGCGGACGGGGCCGCGATCTACACCAGCCTGACCACCCACGCCACCAGCCTCCGGACCGCCGCGATCAGTACCGACAAGGCCGAGGCCAACACCCGCACCGAACGCCTCACCCTGCCGGTCACCCTGCTCATGCTCGGAATCCTGCTGCTGGTCCTCTACCCGGCCGTCACCCGGCTCCTGGGCTAACCGCCTCGACCACAGCCGGCCCATCGAATGCGAAAGGGATCGTCATGTCTGCCATTCGCCGCCTCCACCGGCACGCCACGACCGCCCTACTGCTGCTCTCGGCCTGGATCGCCCTCGCAAGCGAGAACGCCCGGCAGCATGGGGAGCACGTCCGTTTCGACGACACCGGATCGGAGAGCACCGAGAAGGCCGTGCTCACTGCGATCGGCTTGGCAGCCGCGCTCGGACTCGGTGCCGCCATCACCGCAGTGGTCCAGAAATACCAAGGCCAAATCCACTAACCGGGGACGCCACCGATGAAAACCCTGCCGCACCACACCAAGCCCCGCGCAGCCCCCGGCGGGCGGGATACGGGCTCGGTGGCTGTTGAGCTGGCTGTGCTGGCGCCACTGGCGCTGATCCTGCTTCTCACGGTCGTGCAGGCCGGGCTGTGGTGGCATACCCGCAGCCTCTGCCACTCGGCTGCCCAACAAGGCGTGCAGGCCGCCCGCACGGTCACCGGAACCACCGGTGACGCCCACACCGCCGCCACCAGCTTCCTCAACCGAGCCGGCGGCCTTGTGGGCGATCCGGTCGTCAGCGCCACCGTCGACGCCCGCCAGGTGCGCGTGCAGGTTGCGGCCACTGCACCGCGGATCCTGCCCATTCCCGGTCTCGACCGTGTCGAGCAGGAAGCCCGAGCGGCCAAGGAACGGTTCACCGCCCCCGGGGAGGTGCCATGAACCGCCGATTCTCCGATGAGGGCTCGGCCAGCGTGGAGTTGGCGGTTCTGGCGCCGATGCTGCTGATGCTGCTCGCCCTGGTCATCGCAGGCGCGCGCACGGTGACCGCGGACCTTGCCGTGGAACACGCCGCTACCGCCGCCGCCCGGTCCGCCAGCCTCGCCCGCACCCCAGCCACGGCACACGCCGCCGCGACCCGCACCGGAACCCACGCCCTCGCCGAGCAGAACCTCACCTGCGCCGGCCTCCAGTTGACTGCGGACACCAGCGGATTCGGCCAACCCGGAGCTTCTGGGACCGTCACAGTCACTCTGCGCTGCGCGGTGCCGCTGGCCGACCTCACCGGCATCCCGGGCCTGCCGGCCAGCATCCCGCTGCGCGCGGGGTTCACCAGCCCTGTCGACCCGTACCGGAGCCGAACATGACCCTCCACACCCGACACCCGGGCGATGCGGGATCGGTGAGCGTGCTCGTCGCGGTCCTGGTGCCCTTCCTGCTGCTGGTGTTCACGATCCTCGTCGACGGCGCCGACCGACTCCGCGTCCTGGCTCGCGCGGATGCCGTCGCAGCCGAGGCCGCCCGCACCGCACTGACCGCACTCGACACCCGCGGTCCCACCCTGACCATGGACACCCGCGCCGCGACCGCCGCCGCGCGGCACTACCTCACCGCCACCCACCACACCGGCACGGTCTCCCTCGAAGGCACCACGACTGTGCGCATCACCGTCACCTACTCCGAACCCGCGAAAATCGGTCTGCTCTGGGCCAGCCACACCGTCACCGGACAGGCCACAGCCGCCCTCGCCACCAGCACTCCGGGTGGGCTGCCATGAGCCGAATCCGCATCCTCCTGGCCGGCATCGGGATCCTCGGCCTGCTCGCCGGAATGCCGATGATCCTGCTGTTCGCCGGGCACGTCATCACCATCCCCGCGTTGACCTGGCCGGAGCTCGACACCTCGCCCTGGGCAACACTGCCGATCCGCGACCAACTCGCGAACTGGGCCGAGCACACCTGGCACACCCTGCGCCTGGACCTCGGCGCCGACGGCGCATTCCTGCTCGCCGTCCTCACCACCGGATGGGTCACGTGGGCGTGCCTGATGTGGTGGACCCTGTGCGACCTGGTCCTCCTGCTCCGGTTCGGAGCGCGAGCCTTGCGCGACCGCCTCCACGTCACCGGGCCTCGAGGATGGATCACCGCCTTGCTCGCCAGCGTCGTGATCTCGCTGAACGCTCCCTCTGCCTCCGCGTCCCCCGCGGCCGATCGGGTTGCTGTCACCGCACCGCAGCATCCCTCCAGTGGTGTCCTGCCCTTCCCCAGCAGCGACACCACAACGCTGGGTTCGGGCGGCTACGCCGACCCCACCCCGCCGCCCGAACCCAGCACCCCCACCCACATCGCCGACACCGCGCGCCCGGACTGCCCCCGCTACCGCGTCGCCCGCGGCGACACCCTCTGGGACCTCGCCCAACGCCACCTCACCAGCCCCCACCGCTGGACCGAAATCCGAGATCTCAACGCCGACCGCATCGGCAACCCCCGCCACCTCCAACCAGGCTGGATCCTCCTGCTACCCCCCGATGCCGCCCAGGTGCCCACTCCTGCAGACATCCCGGAGGACGCTCAGCGGGTCATGACCGAACCCGGCGACACCCTCACCACCATCGCCGAACGCCACCTCGGCGCCGGCGATCGATGGGACGAGATCTTCCAGCTCAACGCCCACCACCCGCAGCCAGACGGACACGTCCTGCGCGACCCCGACCTGGTTTTCCCCGGCTGGTCTCTCGCACTTCCGGCCACCGACGATCACCAGAACCGCGAAGTCCCCCTCAGCCCGGAAGCCGAGGCTGCGCAGCCGGGTCCCAAGCCGCAGCCGGCCCCAGTTCCTGATCGGCAGCAATCCCCAGGACGTGCCGTCACCACAACCTCCGGCACCGCACTCGCCGTTGGTAGCAACGGCCTTGTGGCCGCCAGTCTGGCCGCTGCCGCGGCACTAGCCTTGCTCGTCCGCCGCCGACGACAGAGACGGACCTACCAACCGGGAAGTGGCGATCGCGCTCCGCGGCCTACACTCGCGCCCGCCGTGCAGGCACTACGCTCCGCGTTCGACGAGGACCAGACTTCGACTCGCCATGCCGACCACGGCAAGACCGAACCGATCACGCCCTCGCTCGACGGCCATACAGACCTTCCCGAGGCTGACTCGGCAGCGCAGGACCTGGAGGTCGGAGTTCATGATGGCCGGGCCCGTGCGCTTAACCTCGCCGCCGTCCACGGGCTGGGCCTGACGGGACCCGGCGCTGAGGCCGCCGCGCGCGCCCTCCTGGTCCAGCTTCTTGCCACCACGAACGCCACCGTCATCATTCCCGATCGCGACGCCCACTCCCTGATCTCGGCTGGCCTGCCAGCCTCAATACGGCTGCGCATCACGGCTGACCTGGCCGAAGCAACCACCTACCTTGCCCGTCACCACACGCCCGCCGGTGACACACACGAGCCGGAAAAGCTGGACGTCGTGCTGGTCGCCGGCGCCGACCGGCACCACCCACGACTCCAAGCGATTCTCGACAACGGCGCCGCACGCGGCATCGCGGGCATCCTGCTGGGCAGCTGGCCGCCCGGAGCCACCGTGCACGTGATGGCCGACGGCCTCGTCACCGCGACGAGCTCAGCTGTCGACGACCTGCGCGGTACACGCCTGTTCCACCTCGACGCCACCGACACCCGCGACCTCATCGACCTGCTCGCCGACACCACGAAGGCCCGCCCAAACACCGACACCGAGCACGCACAGCGGGAGACCACGACCAAACACGAGGCCGAAGACGACGGCATTCATGTGGACGACACCGACGACCACGGTGTCGTTGATGGCGCGGACAACCACGCAGAACCGCCTTCGAACTGCGAGGAAGACCGCACACCGAACTCGACTCGGATAGTCACTTCCGCCGAAATGGCGCATCCTGCCGACACACTTGCCGACCAGGACCATCGGCCTGTAACGGTCGGGGTATTCGGGCCTGTCACATTGACCTGGCATTCACCAGACGGCGAGAATCACGACCTCACCTCAGCCCTGGCGCCCAAACACAAAGCACTGCTGGTGTTCCTCGCCCTGCACCCCAACGGCACAAGCCGTGCTGCAGTCCGTGAAGCCCTATGGCCCGATGCCCGCGGCCGCCGCCCCTACAACGCGTTCTACGCAACCCTGTCCCAGATCCGCAAAGCCCTCACCGAAACCACCGATGCCCGCGCTGCCGACCTGATCGCGCAGCACGAGGAGACAGTGGCGCTCAACGCAGATCTCGTGGCGGTCGACTACTGGCAGCTGCGCCAAGCCGAACATCACCGCAACATCGCGACCACCAGCGAGCAACGAAAGGAAGCGTGGACCCGCATCGCGGCCACCTACCACGGAGAACTCGCCGACGGAATGTCCGCACTCTGGCTGGACGGCCCCCGCGAAGACGCCCACCGCACCGTCCTCGACGCCCTCGCCGGCATGGCCGCCCACTACCGCGGACACGACCCCCACCGACAACTCCAGCTCCTCGAACACGCCCGCATACTCAGCCCCGAAAACGAAGCCATCTACCGCGACATCATGCGAGTCCAAGCCGAACTCGGACTCGCCGACGCCATCAGTCGCACCGTTCACCTGCTCACCACTAACCTCGCCGATATCGGCGAGCGACCAGATCCCAGCACGTTGATGCTCGCCCGAGCTCTGCAGGCGCGACCTCAACAAGTGGTGAGCTAATCGACCCTAAGGCTTCGCAATGGTCTGCAAACGGGTAGAGTCTCGTTGGGGAAAATCAGTCGCTGGAAGGTTCGCTAAAATAGACGTATGAGGGCGGGGATGTGCTCTTGCGTTGCTGTGTAATTCTGGCTGTGTCGCCGTTTATATGATTCGAGCTGTCCGGCGAGTAGAGTGTCTGTGCTGGATCATCTTCTTATTCGTGCGCCCACTCCTGCGCTCGATCGCCTACCTCATAAGCCGGAAGGGGTAGAAGGGCGCCTTGTTGCTGGTCACGGCGCCGATGACTATACCCCGGCTTGCCCAGCCTCGGTGCCCCGCGGGAACCTGTTGACGACTGGAGGAAAAGGTGGCGATCCTCATTGAGGTACCTGGCGAATGGTTCTGGTTTGTCGACGTGGTGTACAAAGCTTGATATTGCCAGCTGGGATTCCTTGCGTTGTTGCAGAATACTTAACTAATTCGATTTGTTTGCTCTCTTTTTGTTATTTGCATGGTCATCGAATTTCCTTTAAGTGTGACGATCGAATACTGAGTGAAATTTGACTCTTTTGACGTACTCGATCGTGTAGAAGAAATTCGAAAAAGGGGCGTTATTGAGTTGTGTCGATTGTGGTGCGACGCTATTATTTATGTATCGGAACGCGGGATATCTCCCCGGTGTTCCGGGAGCTGGGAAGTATCGCGGGTAGGGATTGGTACCCCGTTTGCTCGCACTCAAGAAAACCGTTGAAGGGCATTCTCATGACTTCTGTGAGCGTCGAAGCGTGGTCGAACGGTGACGGATGGCTGGCCGTCGACACCGGCGAGTGGATCAACGATCGTGGCGAGTACGCGGAGGATCTGACTGACGACTTGCGCGACTGGATGGACGCCAACGGCCATGACCGGCCGAATGATGAGGTGATCGCCGCGTGGATCGAGTGTCGCACCGGGGAACCTCCCGTTGGCTTGCACGGTGACGGCACCATGTGGGGGCATAACCTGTTCAATTTCTCCGATCACCTGATCGATGATCTCGGTTTCGTCGTGCTCTCGGCTGCGGAGTACGGCGACTTGATGGTCATCGTGAGCGATCACCTCGGCTGCTTTGTGCCGCCGAAGGTATACCGCTCCACTGTGGATCAGCTGGAGGAGTGGGGAGACTACTCCGGTGCGGTCGGCGAATGCGTGAACGGGCACCGGTGGCAGACGGCTGACGCCGCGTACCTGCATGCATGCGATGGCCGGGCCGTGGCGACGTACCGCGTGACGGGTCTGGTCCGCGTGCCTTTTGGCGACCGTAGCCGCGGGTACGTAGCGTGCCCTGCCTGCTGTAAAGCCGTGCGGTTCGAGAATCGGATCTGACCCCGTAGCGCGGCCGGCTGCGCCCTTGCGCGCGTGCTGCGGTCGGCCGCGATCTCGCTCTTCTTCCTGATCACGCTTGCGAGGTGCGTTGTGTTCGACCTGTCTGCCAACGGAGTGATGGTCTCTACCGAGGATCTCGACGATGAGTCATCGGTAATCACGTTCCAGAATGCCGAGGACACCGCTTACCGGTGCGCTGTGTGCGGCGCATCGCTTTCCGAAGAGATCGACGGCCACGCCGATGAATCAGGGGCGCTAATCTGCCCCGACTACGACCCCGACGATGACGTGGACCGCGACGGTGAAACCGGCCCGGGCCATGGTGAGGGACCGCACCAGCCGCAACGGGTGCCGCTGGCATGGGCCAACGGTGCCGCGATCCACACCGACCCTGATGAGGACTCGATCACCGTCACAATCAGCGTCGGCGATCCGCGCGGCGCGTTCGCTTTCACCGTGCGCCGCATCCCGGACGACGCCGAGACGAACGCCGGACGACTGATCCTGCACACCCCGTACCCGGGTGAGCCCATGCCGCACGCAGGTCTCACCGAGGACCACGCCGGCACCTACTGGGTCGGCTGACCACTGCCGGCGGGGCGTCCACCTTTATCGGGCCAGGGCGCCCCGCCGGCCGGGCGAGCTACTGCCATGCGCCCGCCTCCGTTCTGACTCCTGCTTTTCGTTGCCTGCCTGCTATTGGAGGTACCTTCTTATGACCGCCGTGACCGCCGAACGGTCCACACTGGCTCTGAAGTGCCACACCGACCGCGCAACCCTCGTGCACGCGTTGACCACGGTCGGTGTCGGGGTGCCGCGCCGACCGGCCGTGCCATCGTTGGGTGGCGTGTTGCTGGACGGGCGAGACGGTCGCCTGACCTTGTCCGCCACGGACTGCGAAACGATTCGCTCAAGCCACGACGGTACTAGAGGCCAAGAAACACCTCGCCCGAGATGGTTCCGCGAATGTGAGGGCGGCACAGGTGGCTGTAACCGTGGATCCCGTTGGGTTGGTGTCAGTGGCGCCAGTATTGGCCGACCACGCCGACATACTGACCGCACCCAAGTATCCAGCCGAGATCGACGGAGCGATTGACACTTTGTCCGTGCTCTTCTCCCCGCGTTACCTGCGCGATGCCTTGAATAGCTTCGACGGCGACACCGTGACGCTGCAGCTGGAGACAGCGACCCGACCGGTGGTGTTCACCGACGCTGAAGCACCCGGGTATCGACACCTACTGATGCCCGTGCGCCAGCCGCAGCCCTGACCACGGCGAGCGGCACGGCTCCCGCTGGACGAGTGGGCTACGCTGGCCCTTGCCTCCCTTCGGGGACGGTGCCCTTTCAACGGGGCTTCTTGAGTGGCCGGCGGACCGTACCAACGCCTCTTCCGAGGGGTGGGTCCGTCGGCCTTTCTACCGACTCGGGAGCTCCCGTGCGGCCGCGTCGACCGCACCCGGGCAAAAGGCCCAGCGATCGCCGAAGTCGGCGGAATCCTGCCCTGGCGCGTTTGTCGACGCTTGGGCAACGACATTTGTAAGCCTGCCTGGCTGCCGCAGTTTTTGCAGTTATGAACGGCTTAACCAGTTCGCCTTGGCCTGCGATGCGCCAACTTGAGGTCATCGCTGATGCCGACCACCGACGACCGACGAACCCGCGAGTCGATCGGCGCCTGAGCGATCCACCCGCTCCATCGATTTTCCTTGCTGCTCAACACAACCCGGATGGGAACTCGTGTCCGTTGCGGGACCTGCTCCTTTCCGCCATGGAGGTATGTGATGTCAACGGTGTCCATTATTGAAGGCCCGGATGGGTTCGTGGCCGCGATTCCGTTTCTTTTGGGAGTGCACCCGCGTCGAAGTCTGATCATCTCGGGTTTGGACCGGGATGACGGGGTGAAATGGACGATGTACCTTGAGCTCCCCGCGATCGAGTCCGCTGACGTGGTTCCGGCCCAGCTGGTCGCTGTTCTCGCGCAGCACCAGCCAGCCCAGGTAGTGATGGCTATCGTTGATGACCGGGCGTTCGACCCCGCCTGCCCGGTTGATCATCTTGAGGTAGTCGACGCGCTCACCGCTGAGTTCGCCGATCGAGCCATCATGGTGCAGCACGTGGTCTGGGCCGAGGCGACCACGCCCGGGGCCCGCTGCTGCACCGACACCGAACAGGGCGTGGTTCCAGATGCAGGGGCCAGCCCGCTCGCAGTCTCACGTGTCCTTGCCGGGCGGGTCACCTACCCGGACTGGGAGACGCTCGCGGCAGAGTTCTCTCCGTCCGACTCCGACGCAATCGAACGTCGTCAAGGTCTTCTCGTTGAAACGCCTTGTCCTTCTTCAGCGGACGCAGTGCATGCGATCCGAGAATCGATCTACCAGGCAGGCAAAGGACGGTTGCCGACTTCGGACAATGAGCTCGCTGCTGCGGCCGTGGCATTGACCCACCCGCATGGGTTCGCCTGTGCTCTGCAAAGCACCGCGGACCAACCCGGTCCAGTGCGGGAACTGTGGATTGCGCTCACGCGTGCGCTACCGGCCCCGTGGAACGCGGACCCGGCCGCACTCGCTGCCCTCGCAACATATCTCGCTGGTCAGGCCTCTATTGCTGTTGTCGGTGTGCTGCTCGACCTCGCTGCGAAAGCCGAGCCCGGGCACGGCTTGATTGATGTTCTGGGTCCTGCGGCCGGGTCCGGAATGCGACCGGAACCCCTCATCGCCGCCGTGCGGGAGCTCGCAAAACAGCTCGCCGTCATTCCGGAGGAGGACTGACCCATGAACCGCAGCTGCCGTCCAGTCGCGCCCCGAAACCCAAGCGAGCGCGCCCGAGCCGTCGCGGAAGCCGTCGATGCTGCATGGAGCAGATCCCACCACTCAGGGCGCCGCGACGTCCCACTATCGGTCGTTGCCGCCCTCTCCCTGATTGCTGGCTCTCCTGACCCCGGCGGCCCGGGCATAGCCACCCAACTACGAATGCACTCCCCAGAGACCTTCACCCAGTTCGTCCGCGACGTCTACGCGGCACTGTGCAACAGCCGTCCCGACCTCATCCATCTCATCTATCCGCTCATGGAATGGGCCTACGACGAACCGGACGAGAAACTGTGCTGTGCTGCGAAAGCCTGTGCTGACGCCAGCCTGAGCGCGGGACAACTTGACATCACCACCACCGATGCCCGCTTCGACGTGGACCTACTCGGAATGCTGCTCAGCATGCTCAAATCGTCTAGCGCCACTAGTGCCAACGCCCAGGTCTACACCCCGAACCCCATCGCGTACCTGATGGCGCGAATCGAAGTCCCGGACGAAGGTGCCAGAATTGTTGACCCCGCAGTCGGCAGCGGCGGCCTGTTCCTAGGCGCGGCCCAGGCGATGCGCGAACAAGGCCGCGACCCTGCCACGGTCGCCTGGGCCGGCGCTGACATCGACAATCTCGCCATCGCCGCCTGTGCCATCAACAGCGTGCTCTGGGAACTCGGCCCCCACCTCCTGCTCGCGGTGGCCGACACCCTGGCTGAAGGAGACTGGGCCAGCCGTGCCGCCGCACAGCGTGACGAAGTCCTGCGGTTGGCCGAGACTATCCGGCGTGACAAAGCCATGCTTGATGCTGTGCGCACCGCGCAACTGCTCACTGAGATTGCGGCGGACGACAATGCTTGTTCCGGGCCTGAGAACTCGACGACACCTTGAAACGAACGTCGGCCACTTCTTAGCTGCACAGCGGTGAGGCTGCGTTTTGGTCGTAGAACGTGACCGGGTTGGCGGCTTCTCCGTTGATGTCGATCTGGAAGTGCAGGTGTGGTCCCGTGGACTCGCCACGGTTTCCGACTTCCGCGATCGGTTGGCCCGACGAAACAACTTGTCCTTTGTAGACAAAATTGTGGTTGTTGTGTCCATAGATGGTGACGACGCCGTTGGCGTGTTGGATGCGGATCCAAAGTCCGTAGCCCCTGGCAGGGCCGGATTCGATGACCGTGCCGCTGCTGGCGGCGACGATAGGTGTGCCGATGGGGGCGGCGATGTCCTGCCCGCGGTGGAACTGGCCGTCGCGTGGTCCGAAACCGGAGGTGCATCGTCCTTGCAGGGGAGTGGTCCAGCTTCCGGTAGGCATGCCGGTGCAGATCGAGCCTTGGACGACTCCGAGGAGTTTCCAGGCTGCGGGCTCATGTTGGGCATAGGCGTTGGGAAACCCCGAGCGTTGGACGGCCTGCGCAGCGTCGTTGATGTTCATCTGTTGCCAGCCGGGCACCGTGAGTAGGTGCTGGTAGAACTGGGTGGCGCTGTAGGTGGGGTTCGTGACTTGCTCCGCGGTGCCCCATCCCTGGGAGGGGCGCTGCTGGAACAATCCGAGGCTGTCCCTGTCGCCGTGATCGAGATTGTGCAGTCGGGATTCTTGTATCGCTGTTGCAAGGGCGATGATCCGACCGTACTCAGGAACGTTCATCTGCTCGCCGACGGCGACGATGATGGCAGCGTTCGTGATCTGGTCGGGCTCGTAGCCATGAGCATCGGCAGCACTGAAACCGGTCGGAGTGCAATTCGCGGAAGCGTTGCTCCCGCCGACGATGCTGGCGGCGATTCCGACGAATGCGGCTGCAGCGAGCACGATCAACGCAACGGCGGCGATGAGCACAGTGGTGATGAGCTTCAAGGATGCTCGGATCATCGCTGTGGCTTCCACGTCAGGTCGGCAGCCTGCCAGGGCGGCATCGGTGCAGGTGGGCGCAGGCGCGGCGGTGAATTCGGCTCGGTGGCCACGGCGGTGGTCTTGGTGTCGGTTGCGGGTACGGCTAGGTGCGGCCATGCGGTGAGCAGTTCGATGAGCCGGAGGCGGCCACCCTGGTCGTGCTGCATCGGGAGCCACGTCTCGGCTGATGCGGCGCCTACCTGTAGCAGGTGTTGGGCGTTGGTGGTCGCGATCGGCAGGTTGGGAGGTTGGGTGTGGGTGTTGAGGTACTCGGCGAGAAGGCGTCGGGCGTGGGATTCCCGCTGTGGAGTGGAGAAGCAGGCAAGGAGCGGAGTGACGATACGGGTAGTGGTAGCGAGGTCGGAGTAGCCGGGGAGTTTGGCCACGAACCGGGACAGCTGATAGCTGCCGGTGTCCCATTCGAGGAACCATTCGATTTCGCGATTTCCTTCGCGCCAGCGGCCGTAACCGTCGGGCCGGACGAGGTCGCCGAAGTGCCGGGCGCAGCGGGTTTCCGGCCACCACGCAGCCACCGCGTGCTCGGGGTTGGCAAGGGCGTCGGCCAGCAGCGTGGTGAAGAAGCTGTTGACGCCGTGCAGGTGGGCCAGGCGAAGCGAGTGGGCGATGCCGACAGAGCGTTCGGGGCGGAATTTCAGTTCGCGGGGGTCGATGCCGTCTTCGTGGGCCAGCAGGTGGGCGCCGGTGGTGTCGAGGACGTAGAACATCGGTGCGCGGCCTCGGCCGATGTAGGGCTGGAAGCGGTCGAGTACGCGCCATTGGTAGAGGCGTTGGAGGCGGTGGTTGGCGGCGCGGCGGGAGGGGAAGGCGATGTCGCTGATCTGGTGGGTGGTCAGCACGCGGTGTTCGGCGATCATGCGGGCGATCCACCGGTCGCGAGTGGTGAGGTGTCTGGCGATGTGGGCCTGATGTTCGGGGGAAGCGGCCAGTCGGACGCTGGCACGGCCGGGAACGGGTGTGCGGAAATCGCGCTGGCGGCTGGTGGGTTGGAGCATGCGAAGCCCTCCTGAACGAGGTGGTGGCAACGGGACAGGCCGGCCGCGCCCGCGGCGGTGGGTGTAGCCGGCCGCTGGTGATCGGTGGTTCAGGCGATGCGTCGTGGATCGAAGCCAGCGGTTTCCGGCACGTCATCGTGTTCGGTACGCGATGTGAGGGGGCGGGTGTGCCGTGCGGCCGCGTGACGAACGGTTTTGGCCCGGCCGCGGACGGCCGGCGGGAGAGGTCGGGTGCTCACGGTGAACGGTGGGGTTTCTTCGCCGTTGACGACCAATCGGGCCGCTGCGTGGTAGACGCCGAGGTGGGCGAGGTCGTGTTCGGAGATCCGAGGCGTCGTATGGCGGGCGAGTTCGCGGGCGTCCTCGGGTGAGGCGTTGAAGAAGATCTTCGACCGGGCGTTGGTGGAGATTCCTTCTTTGAGGTCTCGCGGGAGTTGGCCGAGGTGCTGGTGTGCCAGCGTCATCGCAAGCCGGTAGCCACGTGCTTCGGCGAGCATGTCTTCCATGGAGTAGGGCAGGTTGAGGAAGTTGTGGGCCTCATCGACGTAGAGGCCTGCGTCGCGGCGGTGGCGTTGCGGGAGCTTGGCGCGGGCGGTCGTGGCTTGCCATACACGGGCCACGATGAGTGAGCCCAGCAGGCGGGTGGTGTCCTCGCCGAGGCTTCCTTTGGGAATGCGCACCAGACACAACCCGCCGTCCAACGTCTCGGAGAGGTCGACTGTGGAGGGGCCGGCGGCGATGGCCTTGACCACGAACGGCCGCAATAGGAAAGCTCGGAGCTTGTTCAGCAGCGGGGCGATGGCCTGAGCCCGCGAGCCCTCGGAGAGTTGCTCGTACCAATCCCAGAATCCCCGCAATGTCGGATCGTGCTGCAGCTTCTCCCGATGCCGGGCGCGGGTGGCCGGGTCGGTGAGCAGCTCGGGCAGCTTCGCCAGAGTCGGCGCGTCTGCGGCTGCCCGTAGCGACAGACACGCTGCCCGCAGGATGTCCTCGGTGCGCGGACCCCACGCCGAGGAGAACACCCGGGAAAACACCGACACAAGGTTGTCCACAGCGGCTTCCTTCGGCCCCTCCAGCGGGTTGAGGCACGGTGCAGGGCCACGGGAGTCGGCGTCGAAAAGCACCACCTTGTCGGCGGCGTGCTCGGGGAGACGTTGCAGCACGTCGGTGATGAGGTCGCCTTTGGGGTCGATGACCACTGCGCCGCGGCCGTGCTCGGCGTCGGCGAGGATCATCCGCGCCAGAATCGTCGACTTCCCGCTGCCGGTGGCGCCGAGAATGTGGAGGTGGTGGCGGGCGTCGGAGACCTGCAGCCCGACTGGACGGACGTGCCCGGTGTCGGAGATCCCGACGGGACGGATCAGTTCGCCTTCGGTAGGCGTGTTCGGCGGCGGGGGCACGGCCTTCGCCCCGGCGCGGGCCAACCCGGGCAGACCCTCATCGGTCGGCAGGTGAGCCACAGCGGCCAGCTCGGGAACCGAGAGCAGATCACCTCGCCGCAACCGACGCTGAGCCAACCGCGTCAACGGGTCACGCATCCGCTGGCGCTCGTAGTGGTTGTGCTCGGTGAAGCCACTGAATGCACTAGCGACCGCGTGCGCCCGACCCCGGAGCCGCTGGCGGACGCGAGCGACCTGCTCCGTGGAGGTGCCTGCGGACACGGTCGTCGTGACCGCGTAACGGATCACGGTTTCCCACTGGGATCCACGTTGCTTGACCACGATGGCGCGGTTCTGCGCGTTGAACTCCAGCGAGGTTTGCGGATCGAGTTTCGGCTGACCCGCCTGGTTCTTCGCACTGGGAGAGAGGCCGGGCGCGATGACGTCGAGGAGTCGGCCGACGACCCGGGTGGACTGCCCGGCGTCAAGGTGCCGGGCGGCTCGCCGCGCTTGCTTGACCCGCCGCCCGGTGACCGGGCGGGCCACGATCTGCACGCAGGCGCTGTCATTCACCCCGAGTCCCACGGGGGCGCCGAGGAGTGCGCGGATCGGATCGGTGTGGAACTCCGACCGGATCGGCAACGCCTCTGACCGCGCCAAGCGCAGCACACCCCCGGTCGCCAGCTGACGGCGCTCGACCGGGGTCTCGGTCGGCAACGGTGGGCTGGCGCTGTCGGTACGGGTGTGGGAACCGGGCCAGGCGGCCTCGATAGCGCGCTCGACCATCCCGGGTGGAACCGTGCCCGGCACCCACAACCGGATTTCGACCCCGTCGTGACCGAACACGTATTCCCAGGCCAGGTGCGGTTGACCGTGGGTCAGACGCTGCACCATCGGGCGTAGCAATCCCACCAGGTTCGACCACATCGCCTGCGCCCCATCGGGGTCGACGGTCGGCGGCGCCAGGATCGTCACCACCCGGGCCCGCTCGTGCAGCACGTCCTGGCAGCGGAGAAACCACCACCGCCGCAACAGCCACAGTCCGGCCACCACGACGAGAAGAACCGGCAGCGTGACTGTGCCCCAGGTGTGGATCCATGACAATGCTGCGGCGACGACTGCCTGGATGGCGCCGTACGGGTTTGCAAGCAACTCGCCCAAAGGGCTGTCCACGACAGACGATTCGGAGATCAAAAGGGCCTCCTCGCTCAAGAACTGAGTCGTGACGGCAGATCAGGCAGCCTGCGAACCGGACTCAGGACGGGCTCGCCGCCCCGCGGGTGGTGCGCTGGTGATCGAGCGCACCCGCACAGCGCGGCGGGCCTGTCGCTCGGCGTCGACTTCGGCTTGCCACTGGGAGAACCGGCGGCCCTGCAACCGGCGCAGGAAATGCGGGATGCGATTGGCCGGCACCCCCACCAGCTTGGGGCCCAGCACGGCCAGCAAGTCCGAGGCTTCCTGCGACGACCACCCCGCTGCTGCGATGGACGCCTCGTCGGGGAACACATCGGCCACGCGGTCAGAGGCGGTCAGTGCGGAGTCTTGCGTGCCCCCGTAGGAGTACACCCACAAGAAGTTCGCAGGTGGGTCCGGCTCGACAAGACGGCGGAAGCGTGCGACTTCTTTGGTGTAGCAGTAGAAGTTCACCTCTGACTTTTGGCGCACGATGCGCAACCACGCCGCCAGGTATTCGTCGGTGAAGAAGTCGCCCGAGTCGTGTATCCGGATCCAGCCGCCCTGGAACCGCGGCGCTGCCAGCTCGGTGAGCATGGCTTGCTCCCACCCGGGCAGATCGTCGAGGACGAATTGCAGGTTGGCCTGGTGCTTGGCTCGCACCACCGGCCAGAGGTAGGTGCCGTGACGGGCGTAGCAGACCTGGCGGCACACCCCTGCCGAGGGACAGGTGTTGAAGGTACGGCCGTCCGGCAGCCGCCCGGCCCAGGCGGGCAATGTCCAGTTCCACGCCCCGATCGCTCGCATCTCTCTGTTCTGGGTGAGCAATCGCCGCGGACGCTCGGGAGGCAGAGGCATGGAGTTCGAATGATCAGCACTGACGGAAGAAGGCATAGGAATACCTCCGCAGGAAATCGAGATGATCGGATACTTCTCGAGGTTGCGAAGTTGAAAGTGTCCGTAGTGGACTGTTCGGAACGGTTACGTGTATGGCCGGCTATGCGGGATCGTCGCCGGATTCGAGCTGGCTGTCCGCCTCGTAGGGGGTGAGGTGTGTGCGATGGTGCTGGCGCTGGCGTCGGTAGTGATCGAGGTTGACGACCGTGGTGGTGAGGCCGTTGAGGTGCACCGTGACGAGTCGGGCGTAGTCCGCGTTGTGGCGGCGTCGAAGTCGTATCGCGCGGGCGTTGGCTATCTTGCGTGCGCCGATGGCAATCACACCGCCGAGGAAGAAAGCCACGATGGCGAGGAGGGTGTGCACGTGCCTTGCCTCCTTTCTTTCTGGTCTAGTCGTCGAGAACGATGTCGTGGTGTGCCCCGGCAGCAGTGGTAAGGCCGTCATCGTCGGGCGGCTCGTCGTGGGCGATGGCGGCCAGTTCGGCGGGATCTGTGGTGATCAGCTGGTGTTCGTTGTCGGAGGCGAGGGCGTGGAAGGCGACACGTTGCGTCCCGGCCGAGAGCAGACCCTGCCCGGTTCCGGCCGAGAGCAGGAACTGCCTTTCCCCTTCCGACAGCGCGAAGGCGCGCACGATGTCGTCGATGGATTGCGGTGCCTGGCGGAGCAGGATCTGGGTGGCGGCGTTGGCGATCACCGCTTTGCCGAGATCCGAGCCGAGCACATCGCCGACATCCTGGGTGGCCACGGTGAGCCCGGCCCAGTGCTTGCGGGCGGATTTCGCCATGCGCCACAAGAACTCCGCGCCCGCCGGCTGCTGCATGAGCATCCAGGCTTCGTCGACGACACACAGCCTGGGGTGACGGATAGAGGGATGAGACGTACGGCGCCACGCGGTGTCCAGGGTCAGCAGGGTGCCGGCGGGCTTGAGCTCGTCGGGTAGGTGACGTAGGGAGAACACCAGCAGGTGCCCTTCGGGAGGAGCCGTGGTGGGGCCGTCGAACAGCTCTGAGAAGGCGCCCGCAGTGAACGGGTGCAGGCGAGCAGCGAGATCCCGGGCGATCTCGTCGTGGTGTGCGGCGAGGGCGGTGTGCAGGTCAGAGAGCAGTGGCGCTTGGCGTGTCCAGGTGCGGGCGTCGTCGGTGATCCCTGCCGCCCGGTAGGTCGCGGAGACAGCCTGATCAAGGATTGCCCGTTCACCGGCGGTCAGCTGTTGTCCGAACAGGACAGCAAGCAGGGTGTGGCAGGACAGGCTGCGGCGGGTCAGCGCGTCGCCGGGTGCGGAGCGACGCCCGTCGGCACGGGTATGGATCGGCAGGTCGAGCGGGTTGAGCCGGATTCCTTCGGCGCCGAGGGGGAAGTAGGTTCCGCCGACGGCGCCGGCGAGGCGAGCGTATTCGTCTTCGGGGTCGATGATGGCGACCTCGACACCGCGATAGAGGCTGCGGAGTGCTTCGAGCTTGACGAGGTAGGACTTGCCGGCACCGGAGCGGCCGAGGATGACCGAGTTGTAGTTCTCACAGGCGAACCGATCCCAGTGCACCAATCCTTGACTGCCGAGGTTGTAGCCGTAGAGCACACCACTGGCAGCCGACGACGACGTAACGTCAGGCGGGGGCAAGTCGGGGCTGGTGAAGGGGAAAGCGGCTGACAGGGCGGCGGTGTCGAAGGTGCGGGTCATGCCGATTTGGTCCAGGCCCATCGGCAGCGCGGTCACCCAACCCTGCAGAGACCGGTAGGTCGTCGGTTTGGCGTCCAGTAGCAGGCTGGCAGCCAGGGCACGCACGGCGCTGGTCTCTTCGATGAGTTCGTCTTCGGAGCTTGCGTGGATGGTGAGGTAGAGCCCGAATCGGAACAGGCGGCCTTCGCCCCGGGCGAGGCGATCGGAAAGCTCGTAGGCGTCCTCGGTGGCTGCCTCGACTTGCGGATCGGCTAGGCGCCCATGAGCGGCATCGGTATGGCGGCCGGATTCCAGCTTGCCGAGTTGCTTGCGGAGCCGGTCGGCGGCCACGTGTGGGTCGATCGGTTCGATGTGCAGGGATACATCCAGCCGGCCGGGGTATGTCAGCAGGGGCTGCAGCCAACCAGGGTGGACCTCGCGGGGGTAGCCGGTGACGGCGAAGCTCGCCACCCAGTCGCTGCCGATCTGCAGATGCCGCGCGCCGATCTCGATGGCGTCCGGCGTGAACCCGCTGGCCGACGACTGCGCCGGGCGATGGCGGTGCTTGGTGCGCATCAGATCGAGTCCTCCTCATAACCGGGTTTCCAGTACGAGCTGGTGGTGATGACCTCGCGGGCGTCGGCCATCTCAGGCGTGGGCGGTGCGGGGCTGTCGGGGTTGGCGGCGGCGGCGAGCACGACCGTGGCCTGCCCGGTATCCAGCGGAGTGACCTCGATTCCGGCGGATGCGAGGAGTTCGGTAGCTTCGTGCATGCGCCGCACCAGGCGGGAGGCCGCCGCGCTGCGCGCCCCGGACGAGGGCGCCCGATCCTCCGGGCGGTGCCGACGAGGGCGTCGGGGATCCGGTGATGCGCCACGCACGGGTTCGCGGATGACCAGCAGGATCTGCCGGCGCAGGAGTTCGGCCTGCTCACCCAGCAGGTGCAGGAAGTCGGCGTGATCGAGCGCAGCGTCCTCCAGCGCCGGGTAGGGCAGGCTCGCCGCACGGCGACGGAGATCGTCGATGTGGCTGGTGAGGTCAAGCCTTTGAGCACGTACGAGGATTTGCACCCCAGCGGTGAGGCTGTGCAGATAGCGGCCGAAACCCGCTGCGAGTGCTTCCTGCTCGGCCGGGGTGCGCAATGCGAAGTTGACCGCCGAGCACACCGCGACCAGTGCCAGCCCATCGCGGCCGAGGTCGATCAGCCCGGCCTCGCTGACCGCGGTGGCGGGTAGTTCAAATCCTCCCGCTGGAGCCTTGTTGGCCTTGTCGGCGAATCCAGCCAGCCACTCGGGCGGTTCGGCCGCGTTCTCGGACGCCGCCACTCGGCGGCGGGGAGCGAGGCGTTGGCGCAGCGCCGGCACAAGCAGGCGGTCCAAGGTGAGCCCGTCGCGCTGCACCACCACCAGCAGCGCGACTACGGCGGCGATCGGCGCGGCAATGATCAGGTAGATCATCACCGGGACTACCGCGCGGGTGGCGTGCCAGCCGCCGTAGAGCACCAGGCCGGTGACGGCCATGACGGCGAGCTGCCGGAACGTGAGTCCGGCGAGTATGCGGTCCTCTCGCTCGACATCAGCAGGTATGCGCACGCTGCGCGTCATTGCTGTTCACCTCCTCGACGGCGGGTGCTCGGACGTGGGGGAGTGACCTTCGGTAGGTCCAGCGGCAGCGACAGCTGCCGGCCTTGCCTTGATCTCGGCGGGGAAGCAGGCGGTGCCGGTTGCGGGCCCGGTGGAGGCGCAGCGGGGCGACGGACGCGCTGGACCTGCAGCGGCAACTGGTACTGCCCATCGGAGCCGATCCGGGGCTTGTTCTCCGGCCACTCCCCATCGGCGGGCAGCTTGAGCTGCCGGACCACGGGACGCGGCAACGGAATCGGCGGCTTCGGCGGCGAGGGAGTGGCCGGCCGCGGGACGCGCTGGACGTCGATCGGCAGGCGGTACTGCCCATCCCGGCCGAGGACGGGTCTACTTTCCGGCCACTGGCCATCAAGCGGGAACCGCAATTGCTCGGTTCGAGGCCGGGGACGTGGTGGATTCGGAGACGTCGGTGGCGATGTGGGGCGTTTCGGGGCGGGCTGGCGTTGCACGTTCAAGGGGAGGTGGTATTGCCCGTCCCGGCCGAGTCGGGGTTTGTTCTCCGGCCATTCCCCATCGAGCGGAAACGTCAGCTGTCGGCCCTGCTGGGTCTGGCGGAGTAGCGTCCTCTTCGGTTTCGATGAGGTCGGTTGGTGTGATGCTGAGGCGCGGCGTTGGCGTTTCACGTTCAACGGCAGCATGTATTGGCCACCGGCAGCGGCCTTCGCCGGTTCATACGGGTCGGTGGAGGCACTCGAGGCTTTCCGGAGGCCTTTTCCTGCTGGGCCGAGGCGTCCCCGGATCAGCCCGAAGGTCTTGTAGGCAATGAATGCCCGGATGAGGCCTCCGATGAAGGACTTGCCGCCGCCTCCGCGGACGGCCCCGAGGACCCAGAACGGGATTTTGACGAGGATGTAGCACAAGGCTAGTGCGGTCAGGAAAGGAACCATGGGGCATCCCCTTGGCGTGGGGTGGGCTAGAAGATGGTGATTCCGCCGGGCAGGTAGAAGATCTTCAGCGCGGCGATGAAGGTGAGAGATTGCGCGACCTGGACGACGAGAATCGCACCGAAGACGCGCCACCACCAGAACGCAATGGACTCGGTTTGCGGCAAGGCATGGCACATCAGCACCAGCGGAGCCGAGGCTAGCAGGACTACGGTCAACGCAATCCGGACCACGTAGGTCAGCAGCACCGCGATAATCATGACCACGAGCGCCAGAACGGTGAAAACGACATACAGATCGCCGTAGGGGGAGAAGTCGTCTCCTTCGTCCGGCGCCTTGCCGAGCAACGTGTCCACGAACACGCGGGACGCTTCTTCTGCTCCGGTTTGATCTCCCAGGAAAGCCTGGGACAGTGCGTTGGCGAACTCGATCGCCTTCCCGCCGAGAAACAGCGACAGATTCGCGGCCACAAACCCGATCACGAGCCGCGGCAGAATTTCCTTGACGGAACTTCGCGCCTGCAGCGTTTGATAGGACACGGCCACGAGCCCGGCAATCGTGGTCGCCAGTGCATAGGCAGCGATCATGATGTTGCGGGAACTGCCCCACAATTGGCCCATCACGGGAAGCTGATCAAACTGCGGGGTCGAGAGCAGGGAATCGGCCAGCATCCCCAGAACCCCATTGAGCGCGGAACGCGCGACATCGGCGAAGAAATCCCGAATCCACCCCGTCAGGAACTCCGCGATCCACGAGCTCTCTGAGGCCTCAGTCGCTGGCTCGGGAGCTGGCGTCGGATTCGGTGCTGGCGGTGGTGCCGGTGCAGCGGAACTGCTGGGAGGCGTTGTCGGCAGGAAACAGGCCGGAGGCTGTGGCTGGCCCGGCGCGCATCCGGATTCCGAAGGAACCGGGAGTGGCATCGGTATGGGTTCGACAGACGGAGGCGCCGGCGCAGGCGTGGGTTCCGCTAGGGCCGTGCCGGCGACACTGAATCCTGCGATCGCCGCCACGGCCGCGGCGAGGACCACGCGCCACACCCCGGCGCGCCAGGCCCGCGAAGGTGGGGTGGTCATTTTGGCGGGGCCAGGATCGATTTGAAGATCTCGACCACCACCGGCGCCAACACCGCCAGCCCATAGCCGATCCCAGCGCTCTTGAACGCTTGCTTGGCCTTCTCCACCTCGCCCGCGTTGCCACCAGCCATCAGATAGCGGACCCCACCCACGGTGAGGAAAAGCGTCGCCAGCCCAGCGAGAACGCCCATGATCCAGTTCCTGGCGTTGTTCAGGACAACATCGATCGACGGGGCAGGTGCCTGAGCCAGGATCTGGGGATCCGCCGTAGCCACGGCGACGGCCATCAGCCCGAGCGCTGCGGCGAGCTCCGTGACCAGGAGCAGTCGTGCCCATCTCCGGCCGCGTGGCGAAGTGGCGGTCGGCTGTCCTGTCGGAGAGGGCTGGCGAGGGTGACGTCGGAACATGAGCGAAACCTCCGGGCGTGATCAGCGGGCGAGGAGCGGGCGGGGTGAACAGGGATCACCCGCAGCCCTGAAGTCCGGATTTCGGCGTCGGATTCGCCTCGCCATCGTCGACTTTCTTCGCTACCGTGCGTGACTGATTGCTGAACTCGTCCGGTGGCTCGGGGGACAGCCGTGATGTGGCCATAGCGCCGTTATCCGGGGTCTCGACCGGGCGCTCGGCCAGCCAGGCGGCAAGTCGGTGTTCGGCCTGGCGCCGGTGCTTGGCCAGCGTCTTGTAGGTCAGACCGGACGGCCGGGGCCAGTCCGTCAGCGGAACGCCCTCCAGGCGGGTGCCACCGATCAGATCGGCTTCGGTCCTGGTCAAGACGCCCGCCTCCACTGCTCGGGCCAAGACCAAGTCCGGATGGCCCGACGGCGGCTTCGGTACGCACGACCGGAACGCCGGCGCAGCTGGGGTGGGGGCATCCATCGCCGCGATCAGGGCGCGATGCCCGGCGCGATAGGCCGCCCACCGCAGCCGGATTGCGATCCGGCCCTCCCACAGATCCACCGCCCGCAACGCGTCGAGAAACCCGCGCAGCACCTCCGAGTGGATGTCAGCCGGGTCGTCGGCGTACCGGTCGGTCAACCGGGCCGCGATCGGGGTCAGCATCGGCAATGCCAGTCCCACCGCCACGATCGTCCACGTCGCCCCCTCGCTCCGGGCTCGGTTGATCACGTGACTCCACACCTGGTCCCACACCCGACGCGGGCAACCTGGCTTCAACAACAGATCGCGGAGTTCGTCGACGGGGATCTCACGATTGGGCAGGTGGTCGAACAGGCGGCCATCCACCGCCACCGGATGGCCTCCAGCGGTCAACCACGCGAATGCCTCCCGCGCCGCATCAAACGGATTCCTCGGCCACTCGCCGCGCCTAGAAACCGATACCTGAGCCATTGCCGGGCTCCTCTCAAACGACGTTTCATGGCGCCGTCGAGAAAGCCAGGCGCGGAACAGTGCAGCGCACGCCCACGTACTACTAAACGCTTAAGGTGATCTTCTTGTTCTGGAGCATGAAGATCGAGATTATGCTTCTGGTGCGACCAAGTTTGCGGTTGGAAATTGTGCCTCTGAGCTGTGATGTTAGTCAGTTTTTGTTTCGTTGCTGCCTTCTTGGTGTCGTCGCGAAGGGAAACAAGGGAAAAGATCTTGATGGGTTTTGAGGCGATCTTGAACTGGACTCGGTGACGGTCGGGCCGTTGGCCATAAAGGGATCCGTGTAGTCCTCTGTGGCGCTCGATAAGGGAAAAGTGCTGCGCGCAGGCGACGATTACTGAGAGGCGCCGCCTGTTCTGGGCCGCCAGTACGAGAACATTTATGGTGCCTGCGGCGAAGATGGGCTCTTTTTGAGGACTTCAGAGGCGTCCCATCGAATGCACGACGTTCACGGGAGTCCTCGATGTCTTCGCGCCCGATCTCGACTACGCACACTGCGCTGCGTCCCGAACCCTCAGCGCCGCCCCCGCGTCCCGAGCCGCCTCACGGCGCCACTCGCGACGAACGAGGGTGTATGGGAAAGCTGGTCTCGGCCACTGTTCGAATCTGCCCCGTCAGCCCTGCCTCCGAGGGCGACGCGATCGTGACTGCTGTCGTCCGCACGATCACCACCGCCTACACCGAGCCTGGCGATCGGATCTTGCTCGCCGACGCCCGAATCCCTGACAAGGCCGCCGCCCAAGCCGCCTGTGACCGACGGGACCGACTCGTCGAGGCCGTGCTGCGACTCGGCCGCGGTGCGACCACCGATTCCCACCGCGCGCTGCACGATGGCCCCGACTGCCGTTCAATTTCTGACGCTCTGAGTCGCTGCAGCTGCTCCGAGTCCGAACCCGGGCCGGCGCCCGGAATCCGGACCGACGCCGCCGCGAACCGGACCGATGAAAGCGCCCTGAGTCCCGCCGCGGGGCTGCACTCGACTCGCTTCACGTTGATCATCACGGGCTGTGCGGATCACCCCACGTACCCGAAGGCCCTGCCGGTTTACACGGCGATGTTGACCGACGACGGAGCCTTGATCGCAATCACACACAGTAGTGCTCGGTGCCGAAACTCTCTTACTCGTTCGGGTGCCCTCTGTCGCGCTGCTGCCACCGCCGGCTTGGCTCTGACCGAGCGTCTGAACCTGGTCCACCAACTTCCGACCCTCGACCGCCCGCTCACAGGTCAGGCTCGCTGCCCTATCGCACGCCGCGGTGGTCGCCGTACCCAAACCACCGCCTACGTGTTCCGCAAGATCAGCAGCTCCCGTTGTGCCTCGGATAAGCATGGAGTCAACGGAGGGCTAGAGCGATGACCTCCAGAATGCGTTCTCTGCGAGTCGTACCAGGAACGGATAGGCAGCAGGGGAGCGGCTGTGAAGTCGAGGCTGTCGCCGACCAGGTTGTAGGGGCACTAATCCCTGTCGGACGAAGGGCAGGCCGAGACACTGAGAAGCGATCGCTCCCACTAACTGAAGAAGTGGCCCTACCGCGAGACGAGTCGATGCACTACCGGATCGTCTCGGTGGATCATCGTGGTCGGATGGCCGAATCCTCTCTCATGAATGTGCTGGGATGGATGCCCGCTGACCGAGTCGAGGTTGCGACAGTGGCGGGAGTCGTGGTCTTCCGTCGGAACCAGTACGGAGCATTCAAACTGACGCGGAGAGGTCACGTGCAGCTGCCGCTTTCCGTGCGCCGATGGTGCGGCGTGATGCCAGGGGATCGGGTTTTGCTTGCCGCGGCACCTGCATGGGGTGTCTTGGTCGTGCACACGATGGCGGTGTTGGACGAAATGGTGCTCGCTTATCACGCGGCGTTGTCTCTGAGGGATCAGAGATGAGAGCCGCCAACTCTCAAAGGGAAGCGACGCCTGCGGGGAAACCCGAGATCGATGCCGCACGGTTGCTCTTGTCGCGTATCGGGGTGAGCCCGGCGGACCTACTTACCGATGCGCCACAAGCTGGGCCGGCACCAAAATTCGCGGACTACGTACCAAAAGTGGCTGCCGTCGTAAGGACGGGCACACGCCGGGTTTACGGTGCGTACTGGAATCGGATAGTGGAGGCGTGGGGCGAGCGCCGCTTGGATGAGCCAACGGCGATGGACGTCAAGGAACTCGCTGAACAGACCAGAAAACACGCTGTCGTCCGACGCAATGGGCGAGGCGGACGGAGCGCTGCGGAGCACCTGATCTCGGCATTGCGATGTGTCTACAACCATGCGATCGCCGATGAGCTGATGAACGAAGAGGATAACCCCGCAGTGCGGGTGTCAAAGCCGCGACGCCTTCCCAGCACGCGGCGTGGGCTGACTGATTCCCAGTTGCGCGAGCTAAACCACGTAGCCGCGCGGACCGGAAATGATCCCGCACTCGATTGTCTTCTGCTGCGACTGCATACCGAGACAGCCTGCAGGCGAGGCGGAGCCCTCGCGCTACGCCCTGCGGATCTCGACCACGACCAATGTCTGATCCTTCTACAAGAAAAGGGAGACACACAGCGATGGCAACCGGTGTCGCCAACCCTAATGCGATATCTGCAGGAACACGCCGACCAGCGCGGCGCCGGAGACCCCAGCGCGCAGTTGCTGCGCTATCGCGGCGGGAAGCCGATCACCGCCCGCCGCTACGACCACCTCTGGTCACGGATGCGTAAGCACCTGGCATGGGCCCAAACCCAGCAAGTCAGCATCCACTGGCTTCGCCACACCACGCTCACATGGGTCGAACGAAACTTCAGCTACGCCGTCGCCCGCGCCTATGCCGGGCACAACGACAGCAGCAATGCCGGAGTGACCGCCACCTACATCCGCGCGGACATCATCGAGGTCGCTACCGCACTAGCAGCCCTGACGGGCGAGGAACACCCACTCGCAGCTTCTGAGTGATGCTGAACGTAGCCGCTTCCTTGCGAGACGGGCTGATGCGGCGACGCACAAGGATGCATGATTCATGTAGATTAATATTTTCAGTGTTAATTGAAATTAACCCCGTTTGGAGTGAGCCAGCGCTGTCATGGCTGTACTCGCGCCGCCGACGCCCGCCCACCTGTGGCCTCTGCCGCAGAGCAGAGGCCACAGGGCTGTGTACAGCAAATTCGCTGCCGAACCATGTGGTACGGCACGGGTCCTGTCAGCTTGGCTGATCGAGGTGTCACATGGTTCTTGTTCGGACTGTCGTGGAAACCTGGGGCTGATTTGTCAGGGCGACGCTGTGGAGGGCCGTCACGTATCTCCTCGCCGGGCTGGCGGCATAGCGGGTGCCAAGGGATGGGGTTCGCCGGTGAGTGCTGCGAGTGCGGCGGCGATCTCCTCAAGATTGGCCCGCACGTAGGTCGTCGTCGTGCCTGTGTCTCCGCCGCTGTCGGTGTGGCCGGCGAAGGCCCGGGCGACCGCATAGCTGAAGTTGCGTTCCACCCAGGTCAGCGTGGTGTGCCTCAGCCAGTGGATGCTGATCTGCTGAGTGGCTACCCACGGTAGGTGTTTGCCGAGTCGAGTCCACAGGTGGTCGTAGCGTCGGCGCGTGATCGGTCGGCCGGTGCGGTACCGCAGCAGTTGCCCGCCTTCGGCGGCCGCGCCTCGCTCTTCGGCGTGTGCTTGGAGGTGGCGCATCAGCGTGGGGGATACGGGCTGCCAGCGCACCGTGTCGCCCTTTTCCAGCAGTGAGATCAGGCATTGCTCCGGGTCAAGGTCCTGCGGCCTCAACGCCAGTGCGCCGCCTCGGCGGCAGGCGGTCTCGGTGTGCAGTCGCAGCAGGAGGGTGTCCAATGCCGGGTCGTTACCGGTGCTGGCCGCGACCTGGTTGATCTCTTCCAGGCCTGAATCAGGCAGGCCTCGCCGGGTGCTGGGCAGTCGCCGGGGCTTGGGGACCCTGCGTGCGGGATTGTCGGACTCGGCGATGATTTCGTCGGCGACAGCGTGGTTGTAGAGGCAACGCATTGCCGCGATCAAGTGCTCTGCGGAGCTGCGGCCGCCGCGGGCGTTGCGGCGGGGGAGCGCATGGGTCCGGATGTGCTCGGCCAGTTGCTTGATCTCCAACGCCGTGGGTTCGTCCAGTCGCCGCTGCCCCCAGTGCTTCTCGATCCGGTTCCAGTAGGAGGAGTAGACGCGGCGGGTGCCGGGGGAGACCGCCGCCGACACCTTCGGGATGTACTCGGCGAACGTCGGCGCCGGCGTCCCGCGTTCGGCGGCGCCGAGCAGATCCGCCGGTGTGACTCCCATCCGCTCCAGCACCAACCTCGCGGCCTCCACTTCGGCCGCTCCCGGGCGTTCTTCGCCACTGGTGCTCATGACGCCGCACCTCCGCCCGCGGAGGCACGGAACGCCATGACCATCGTGTCGAGGGCACTCATCGTGTAGATCACGAGCACGGCGTGACCGGGCGCCGCGGCCAGCAGTACGCGATCACCTGTCTGCAGGCCGCACCACCGTCGCGCGGTGACCGGGATCGGGAGGTGACTTCGCCGGGCGAGACTGAACACCCCTCCAGAGTCCGGCTGCACGGCGATGGCGGTGTTCGAGATCAGGCCGAACTGCAGCCGCTCACCCGGACCCCAGCCCAGTGCATGGATCACCGACCGCTCCGCGACCCGTCCTCGTTCATCGACAGCGGCGATCCGGTAGAGCATGGTCGTCTCACCGGGCAACGCCGCCAAACATGTGATCGACATCGCTCTGCGGACACTGTTCTCCGACTGCGAGGCCCGGGGCATCGATCGGGGAACGACGGCGGGCACGAATGCCTCAGCCACGGCCACCACCCCCGACCGGGAGGAGCTGGCCATAAAGCACGAGAAGACGGTGGGCGCACTGCGCCACACCATCTTGTCGGCTGAAAAACAACTCGTATTCTTGTGGGAGGGATCCCACCCACTGGTGTCCGAGGGGGGACTTGAACCCCCACGCGCGTGAAATTCCCCTTATTCAGGGAAATCACACCGAGAACGTTAGCAGGTGGCGCATCCGCTGGCTACTGGCCCTCGGCGTCGGCCTGGTCCGCCAACGGATGTGGTTCGCCTGTCAGTGCGGCTAGTGCAGTCGCAACCTCGTCGAGATCGGCACGGACGTAGGTCGTCGTGGCCGAAGGCTCGTGCCCGCGGTCGGTGTGTCCTGCATAAGCTCGCGCTACGGCGAAGCCGAAGTTGCGCTCGACCCATTTCAAGGTCGTGTGCCGGATCCAGTGGATGCTGATCTGCTGGGTCGCGGACCAAGGTAGATGCCGTCCCACCCGGTTCCAGAGGTAGTCGTAGCGCCGGGTTGTGATTGGCCTTCCGTTGGCGTACCTCAGCAGTTGCGCATCCGGATCTTGGGTTCCACGTTGATCAGCGTGAGCTGTTAGGTGGGCCATCAGGGTCGGTGAGACCGGTTGCCACCGAACAGTTCCGCCTTTCTCGCGGAGGAGGATCAAGCACTGTTCTTGGTCTAGGTCTCTCGGGCGTAAGGCGAGTGCTCCTCCACGCCGGCATGCGGATTCGACGTGGAGTCTGAGGAGGAGCGAGTCTAGGGTCGGGTCGTTGCCTGTTGTGGCGACCACGTGGCTGATCTCAGCCAAGCGACTATCTGGTACGGCTCGTCGAGTACTTGGCAGGCGGCGGGGCTTTGGCACAAGCCTTGCCGGGTCGGCGTCTTTTGTAATCAGCCTGTCGGCGACCGCGTGGGCGTAAATGCAACGCATCGCGCCGATGAAGTGTTCTTCGGCGCTACGGCCACCTCTGCTGTTGCGTCGCGTTACCGCCTGCGCTCTTATCTGTCCGGCGAACTGGCGGATCTCAGAAGGCGAAGGCTCGTCTAGTCGGCGAGCACCCCAGCGGTCGACGATCCGGGTCCAGTATGGGGTGTAAACCCTGCGGGCCCCTGGAGTTGCCGATTCGGCAATCTTGGGTACGTAATCCCCGAAAGTGGGGAAGGATGTGCGCGTCGCGCTGTGATCGAGTAAGTCAACTGGGCGCATACCCAGTTTCTCCAGCAGGACATGAACCGCGTCAATCTCGAGACGACCATCTCTCGTGCTGCCGTCCAGCTCTTTCGGATCCATTGATCATTCCGTCTCCGGCGGCTCGGTGTGATACTTCAGCATCATGTCGTCCAAAGTGGACATTGGATGGACGAGTAGTACGCCGATTTGTATGGCTCCGGCCAGTAGGACGCGGTCTCCATTGTTTATTCCACACAGAGCTCGTACGGGCGCCGGAAGGGTGATGTAAGATCTGCCAGCGAGCGTAAGCGATCCAGAATCGAGATCGCGACGGAAGACGACGACGCCAGATATCACATGGACAGCGAGTCGATCTCCGGATGACCACCCCAGTGTGCAAGCGACGGAACGGTCGGATACCCGTCCTGATCTGTCCACGCTACCCATGGCGTACACCATCGAGACATCCCGGGGTAGTTGTCCCAATTCTGGCATAGGCGGGGGTGGTGCGTGGTGGTACACGCTTCGCGTGCGCGCTGGGATGACGGCGGCGATTATCGCGTCAGCTACATGCGCCCTTTTCTTCGAGAATTCGGGGTCTTGGGTGTGCGATGAGACGTCACCGGCGATGAAGGACATGACTGCCTCCGGTTTGGGCGGTGATGCAGTTCCTGGTGCGTGGAGGTAGTTCATGTCCTTAATAGCGAGAGCAGTGGCTGTTTGGGAACGGTTGAGATGTGTCCGTTTTGTTCAATTGCGTGTCCCGTTGTTGGGCACAAATCCGCGCAAGCCCCCGGACAGGCGCGTCGATGCTCTCGCCGGCCGCCACGACCAACGTCGGCGGCCGCGCAGCTGCGTGGAGAGCGCCATCCGGACCTGCAGCTCGAGCCGTTCGCTGGCGGGCCACGCCCACGTGCGTGGAGAGCGCGCCCTGCTCGAAAACGGGATGGAGCTCACCGGCGGACCACCTCCACGTGCGTGGAGAGCACGGCTTCATCGAGCGCAGCGGCGCCGTCGTGAGCGGATCACCTCCACATGCGTGGAGAGCACGCGTAGACCTTGAACTCGGTAACTTCCTCGTCCGGACCACCTCCACATGCGTGGAGAGCACGTTGCGCAACCGTTTCTGGTCCGGATTCCAGCTGGACCACCTCCACATGCGTGGAGAGCACCCGCTTGCGGGGGCTGGTCACGGCTGGGTCTCCGGACCACCTCCACATGCGTGGAGAGCACGACGTCCCCTGGTGCTGCGCGAGCCCTCACCGCGGACCACCTCCACATGCGTGGAGAGCACTCTTGGTATGCGCCGTGTTTGACGTAGAGGGACGGACCACCTCCACATGCGTGGAGAGCACAGCATGAAGCTGGGCAAGCCGCCGACGATCAGCGGACCACCTCCACATGCGTGGAGAGCACCGAGCCACAACCACGGGGACATAGCCCACCTCTGGACCACCTCCACATGCGTGGAGAGCACATGAGGAACAGTTTCTGCCCCTGCTCGAAGTTCGGACCACCTCCACATGCGTGGAGAGCACGCACCCCACGCTTTCGCGCCGCGCTTGTCAACGGCGGCTGGATCATGACCCCTTTCCGGCATGTGAATGTTGACCCCCTTGTGCCTGGTGGGTTGGTGTTTATTCTTCGGTTGTGCCGGC